>NZ_JBSGET010000080.1:0-38336 GCF_053603035.1 Kitasatospora sp. NPDC004272
CGGGTCCGGTGGTGGGCGCGGCCTCGCCGGGCGTGGCGTCGGAGCCGGGCGCGGGCGGCCCGCCGACGGTCACGCCGGCCCGGCGGCCGACCTGCTGTTGCTGCTCGTTGAGCAGCCAGGTGGTGGCCAGGCTGATCCCGACCACCGTGGACATCGCCATCGCCGCACCGGAGAACCGGATGGTGGGCAGCCGCAGCCGCCCGCCGAAGGGCCTGGGGCGGCCGTGCCGTCCCGACCGGCCCGCGGGTACGGGCCTGGAGTGCTCGCGGAGCGCCACCGGGCTCCCCTTCCTGGTACAGGACCGCACGCGACGCCGCACCCCGTGCGCGGCCCGGGCGGGCCCGGACGAACGGGGCGGGAGGGACGAGACTACCAGCGGTCTGACGGACCGCCAGATCCCGGACGAAACCCACCGGCGGAATCGAGTCCCGTGCGGCAACCGCGAGTTGGAGCGCGCCGGTGGCGGCCGGGGCGGCCCGTACCGGCCACCCCGCGCCCCCGTGCAACCCCCTGCAACCGTTGCGTGCCGCCGCGCGCCGGAGCACGCTGGGACGGTACCCAGCCGCTCCGGAGAGATCGTCATGCCGTGCGACCCGCTGCCCGCCCCTTCCGACCAACCGCTCGCCGCCACCCCCACGGGCGGCGAGCGGGGCGGAGCCACCGCGCGCCCCTCGGTGGTGGAGGAGGTGCTGGCGTTGCGGATCGCCCTGGACCAGGACCTGGTCGGTGAGGTGCGCACCCGTTTCCGGTACGCGGCCGCCGCGCCGCACGAGGTGCGCCTGACCTTCCACCTGGGGCGTCCCGACGAAGCGGACTGGGTCTTCTCCCGCGACCTGCTGCGGGACGGCCTGGAGTCGCTCAGCGGCCAGGGCGACGTCAAGCTGTGGCCCGCCCACTGCCCCTGCCACGGCGCGACCCTGCACCTGGCGCTCGGCTCCCCGCACGGCAGCGCCCTGCTGGAAGCCTCCCGTCCGCAGGTGAAAGCCTGGCTGGAACGCACCTACGCCCTGGTGCCGGACGGCAGCGCCGCCGAACTGCTGCCCAGCGACGAGGAGTTGGCCGAACTCCTGGCCGACGGCTGACCGTCCGGCCGACCCGGCAGGCGCAGCAGGCCGCGCGCCAGGTCCGCCCGCAGCAGCCGCACGGTCGGCGAGTCCGCGCCGGGCAGCAGGTCGTACGGGTCGTCCGGGCCGAGCACGGTGACTTCGGCGCAGGCCGCCAGCCGGTACGGCCGGGCCTCCAGCAGGGCGCCCAGGTGCCTGCGCAGCCGGGAGAGCTCGGCCCGGACGGTGACGGTGCGGGCCGGGTCGGCGAACAGCGCCTCGGCGAGCCGGGCGGCGCTCAGGCCGTCCCGGTGCAGGGCCAGCAGCAGGAGCAGTTCGGCGTGCCGGGGGCTCGGCGAGTGCGACCAGGCGCCCGCGCTGCCGCGCACCCGCAGTTCGGGCCGGTCCGGGCGGCGCAGGTCCAGCTCCAGGACGGCCGACTCGGCCCGTTCGGCGATCTCGGCCGGGCGCAGCGAGGCCGGACGCACCAGCCAGCCGTCGGCCAGCGGCTCCACCGCGCACTCGCCCAGCGTCGGCACCCAGTGCACGCCGCCGGCGCTCCAGCCGTCCGGCAGTGCGAGCCGGGGCGGCCCCGGCAGGCCCGTCGCGGCGGCCGTCCAGCCCGCGCCGTCCACCACCAGCGCCGGGCCGCCGAACCGGGCCAGCAGCGGCACCGCGACCGTCCGCAGCCGGTGCAGCGCCTCCAGGTGGCCGGCCCGCAACTCGGTCTCGGCGAGCCGGGCGGCGGTCAGGGTGAGCTGCCGCAGGTACGGGTGGCTGTCGGTGGCCGGGCTGCTCAGGTTGACCACGCCCGCCAGCCGCCCGGTGCGCGGGTCGCGGATCGGGACGGCCACGCAGGTCCAGGTGCGGTGGCTGCGCAGGTAGTGCTCGACGGAGTGCACCGTGCTGGGGCGGGCGGTGCGGGCGGCCAGGCCGATGCCGTTGGTGCCCACCTCGTCCTCCGACCAGACCGCGCCCGGTTCGAAGCCGAGCCGGTCGGCGTTCTGCACCAGCCGGGGCTCGCCGTCCCGCCAGAGGATCCGGGCCTTCGGGTCGGCCATCGCGAGCACCACCGGGGAGGTGTCGCCGGGCGGGAACAGGGTGGAGCGCAGCACCGGCAGCACCTGCTCCAGGCCGGTGGCCCGGCGCACCTCCACCAGCTCCCCCGGGGACAGCCGGGGGCTCTCCGCGCCGCGCTCCGGGTCCAGCCCGAGACGGCGCAGCCGCGCCCATGAGTCCCCGATCTCCGGCCGGAGCCCGGTCGGCCCCGCCGGCTCGGCCGACCGGACCGGAGCATACCGACCGGCCGGTCGGGCGAGAGGCGGGCCGCCGCCGCCGATCCGCCGCATGCCATCCCCCCGTCTCACGGTCAGGCTGCCAGCGTACGGGGGTTCGACGCGGACACGCCGGGGCGGCAAAAAGAGTGGTCCGGGCTCCGGGGCATGATGCAGACTGGTCGGTTTCCTGTTGCCGGGCAGGGCGCGCATGCAGGGGCTCGGGGAACGGCGAGGCCGTGGCTGCGGGCGGTGCATTGCCGTTGCGTGCGTCTGCTTTCGGTTCTGTTTACGGCACGCAGCAGCACGGACACTTCGATGGGCTCCGGCCGTCAGCAGCTCGGACCCGCCGTTCCCCGGGCCCCTGTCGGGGCCCATGCTCAGCACGGACCCGCCGTTTCCCCGCCCCTGAATGCGTGCTCGTCTGCCGGAGGGTCCTTTCTTAGCGGGTGGGGTCGCCCTGGGCGGTTTCGACGGCCTGGTGGAAGTCGTGGCCGGCCTCGGCGGTGGCGCAGGTGGTGGCGGTGAGGCAGGCGGCCAGGGCGAGGGCGGCGAGGGTGCGCAGGGCGCGGTGCGGGCGGGTGGGGGCGGGGGCGGTGAGCAGGGCGCGGACGCGGCGGGGGACGGGGCCGGTGGTGGCGGCGGGGGCGAGGCGGGGGCGCGGGGCGGCGGGGGTGCGGGCGGTGGCCAGGGCGGCGCGGCCGATCGCGCGGGCGGTCAGGGCGCGGTCGCCGACCTCGGCGGCGGCGCACTCGTCGGCCCAGCGCTCCAGGTGGTAGCCGAGGGCGGGGCGCAGTGGTCGCAGGGCGGGGTGGCAGGCGGCGGCGTACTCGGCGGCGGCCAGCAGGAGGTGGTGGCGGCCGGCCAGGTGGGCGCGTTCGTGGGCGAGCAGGGCGGCGCGTTCGGGGCCGGTGAGGGCGGCGAGCATGCCGGTGGTGGTGACGATCCGGGGCGGGCGGCCGGGGAGGGCGTAGGCGTCGGCGCGGTCGTCGGTGAGGACGGTGAGGGCGGGGACGGCCGGCCCGGGGCGGCGGACCAGCGCGCGCAGGCCGGCCGGGGCGTCGCCGGTGGCGGCGCGGGCGCGGCGCAGGTCGGCGTACTGGTGGCGGGCGGTGCGGGCGGCCAGTGCGGTGGTGGCGAGCAGGGCGGCCGCGGCGACGGCGGCGGTGGGTGCCCATTCCGGGTCGGAGAGTTCGCCGGGGTGCCAGTGCGCGGGGGAGAGGTGGGCCAGGGCGGCGCCGTAGGGCAGGTGGAGCAGGCCGGTGACGGTGAGCAGGCCGAGCGAGGCCAGGGTGGCGGTGCCGAGGGCGACGGCGGTGGCGGCCAGGGTGAGGGCGGCGGCGCGCGGGGCGAGCTGCTCGGCGAGCCGGCGGGCGAGCGGGGCGGCCAGCAGGGGCAGCAGCAGCGGGGCCCAGACGGCGATCGTCACGGTTGCTCCCCGAGCAGGTCGCGCAGCAGGCGCTCGTCCTCGTCGGAGAGGTCGGAGACGAAGCGGGCGAGCACGGTGGAGCGGTCGCGGCCGCGTTCGAGTTCGGTGCGCATCCGGCGGGCGGCGAGGCCGTCGGCGTCCTGGACGGTCGGGGTGTAGGCGAAGGCGCGGCCGGTCTTGGTGCGGGCGACGGTGCCCTTCTCGTGCAGCCTGGCCAGGATGGTGGCGACCGTGGTGCGGGCCAGGTCGGCGGTGATGGCCTGCTGGACCTGCTGGGGGGTGAGCGGGCCGGCGGCGGCCCAGAGGGCGGCCAGGACCTGGGCTTCCAGTTCCCCCGCGGGCCGACGGGCGGGCGTGTCCGTCATGTCGCGCGAACCTCCGGGATTCGTCTACAGTCCTGTCGACGTCTACAGCACTGTAGACGTTGGGGTGCGTCCCCGCGTGGACGCCCCCCAACGTAACGGGAGGTCCGCCAACCTTGCCCCTGACCCCGTCCTCCGGAGCCGCGAGTGAACCGTTCACCTCGCCCGTTCTGGTACATGTTGTCCCTGTGATCCCGAATGTTCATCCTCCCGCCCGCCTGCTCGCCTACGACGGCAGCGGCATCGACGGCGGCCTCTACACCCGGGTCACCGGGTGGGCCGCGTCCGCACCGCACTGGTTCGACGAGCTCGTCAAGCAGTGGTCCGCCCTCGGCCTCGCGGTGTTCGCGCTGCTGATGCTGTGGGCCTGGTGGCGGGCCCGGGCCGCCGATTCGGTGGTGATGGCCCGGGTGCTGGCCTCGCCGCTGGTCGTGGTGGTCGCGTACCTGGTCAACTCGGTGCTCAAGTCGCTGGTCGAGGAGGTCCGGCCGTGCCAGCAGCTCCCCGCCACGGTGCCGCTGGAAGCCTGCCCGCCGCCCGGCGACTGGTCGTTCCCCAGCAACCACACGGTGGCCGCGTTCGCCGCCGCCGCCGCGCTCTGGTACGCCGACCGCCGGATCGGCCGGCTCGCGCTGCTGGCCGCCGTGCTGATGGGCGCCTCCCGGGTCTGGGTCGGCGCGCACTACCCGCACGACGTGCTGGTCGCCGCCCTGGTCGGCGTCCTGGTGGCGCTCCCGCTGGCGGCGCTGGCCGGCCGGGCCGCGCCCCTGGTCGACCGGCTGCGCACCGGGCCGCTGGGCCCCGTGCTGGGGGCCGGAACGGCCTGAGCGGGCAGGGCGGACCGGCCCCTTGTGCGGCCGCGCCGGGCGGGGGGAGCATGTGAGCCGGGCAGGGGTGACCCCCGCCCGGCTCGCTTTTTCCTGCAGCTCTGCGGAGGGACGCGCCATGCCGTACCGACTCGACGTCATCCAGGGGAACTGGCCCGCGGACGAGCTCGGGAAGGGGGTGGAAGGCCTGCTCGCGGACAGCACGGTGCTCAGCCTGGCCACCGCCGGCCACGAGCGCGGACCGCACGCCAACCTGGCCTTCTACGCCTTCGACTCCGACCTGGTGCTGTACTTCGTCAGCGAGCGCTCCACCCGGCACAGCCTGCACCTTGCCGAGGAGGCCCGGGCCGCCGCCACCGTCCACCTGCCGCCGCCCGCGTTCGGCGAGCAGCTGCGCGGCGTCCAGCTCACCGGCAGCGCGGGTGAAGCCTGGGGCCGGCAGGCCGAGGCGGCGCTGGCGGCGTACCGCGGCCGCTACCCGGCGTTCGCCGCCGACCCCGAGGTGGCCGCCCAGTTCCTGGAAGGCCGGGGCGCGGCCGCGCTGTACCGCTTCCAGGTGGAGGAGCTGACCGCCGTGGACGAGCCGCGGTTCGGGCGGCGCGAGTACCTGCACGCGCGCGTCCTGCGCTGAGGCGGGCCGGGCGGGGCCGGGGTGGCCAGGTTGTATGGACAACTCTTGCGGGCGGTTCACGTCCGCGACGGGATTCCGACGACTGGCGGCCACCTCGGCGCCCCAGCCTGTCCGCATGAGAGTCATCGTCGTAGGAGCGGGCGTGCTGGGCACCATGCACGCCTGGCAGGCCGTCGAACGCGGCCACGAGGTCGTCCACCTGGAACGCGAGAGCGAGGCCCGCGGCGCCTCCGTCCGCAACTTCGGCCTGGTCTGGGTCAGCGGCCGCGCCGCCGGGGCGGAACTGGACACCGCACTGCGCGCCCGCGAACTGTGGGAGGAGATCGGGGCCCGCGTCCCCGGCCTGTGGTTCCGGTCCAACGGCTCGCTCACCCTGGCCCGCACCCCCGCCGAACTCGCCGTCGCCGAAGCCGCGCTGAAGCTCCCCGACGCCGGGGCCCGCGGCTACCGGCTGCTCGACCCCGCCGAGGTCCGCGCCCTCAACCCCGCGCTGCGCGGCGAGTACCTGGCCGGCCTGCACTGCGCCCGGGACGCCGCCGTCGAACCCCGGGTCGCCCAACCCGCGCTGCGCGCCGCGCTGGAGGCCACCGGCCGCTACGCCTTCCGGCCCGGACGCGAGGTCCGCGAGCTGGTCGGCGACCGCGCCGTCCGCGACGACCACGGGCAGCTGCACGAGGGCGACCTCGTCCTGCTGTGCACCGGCGCCTGGCTCGGCGGACTCGTCCGCGAACTCGCCCCCGAGCTGCCGGTGCGCCGGGTCCGCCTCCAGATGATGCAGACCGACCCGCTCGGCGAGGCCCTCACCACCTCCGTCGCCGACGGCGACTCCTTCCGCTACTACCCCGCCTTCGCCGGCCCCGAGCTGGACGCCCTGCGCGCCGGACAGCCGCAACCGGCCGTCGCCGCGGAGCACCGGATGCAGCTGCTGATGGTGCAGCGGCGGGACGGCGGGCTCACCGTCGGCGACACCCACGAGTACGACCAGCCGTTCGGCTTCGACGTGGTCGAGGACCCGTACGACCACCTCGCCGACGTCGCCCGGGGCCTGCTCGGCCGCCCGCTGCCCCGGATCCGCCGCCGCTGGGCCGGGGTCTACGCCCAGTGCACCGACCCGTCGCTGGTCGTGCACCGGCAGCGGCTCACCGACGGCGCCTGGTTGGTGACCGGGCCGGGCGGGCGCGGGATGACCTGCTCGCCCGCGATAGCCGCCGACACGGCGGACGCGGCGGGGCTGTGAGCCGGGCCCGAGGACACGCGGCAGCACGGACCTTCCGGCGGGATCCGGCCGGCAACAGCTCGGACCCGCCGTTCCCCGGGCCCCCGACGGGGCTCTCGGCAAGGTTTTCGACAGGGCTTTCGACAGGGCTTTCGAACCACGTGAGGACGGACATGACCACGCACGATGTGACCCTGGTGGTGCTCGACATGGCGGGCACCACGGTCGTCGACGACGGGCTGGTGGAACTGGCCTTCGCCGCCGCCGCGCGTTCGCAGGGGGTGGAGACCGGGAGCGCCGAGCACGCCGCGATGCTGGCGCACGTGCGGGCCACCATGGGGGAGTCGAAGATCTCGGTGTTCCGGCACCTGTTCGGGGACGAGGACCGGGCGCAGGGGGCCAACCTGGTGTTCGAGGCGGCGTACGAGGGCCTGGTCGACCAGGGACGCTGCGAGGCGCTGCCGGGCGCGGCCGAGGCGATCGCCGAACTGCGCGGGCAGGGGCGGAAGGTGGTGCTCACCACCGGGTTCTCCCGCAGCACGCAGGACCGGATCCTGGACGCGCTGGGCTGGCGGGAGGTCGCCGACCTGACGCTCTGCCCGGCGGACGCCGGCCGCGGCCGCCCGTACCCCGACCTGGCGCTCACCGCGCTGCTGCGCACCGGCACCGACTCGGTGCGGCAGGTCGCGGTGGCGGGGGACACCGGCTACGACATGCTCACCGGCGTCCGGGCCGGCGCCTCGGTGGTGGCCGGGGTGCTCACCGGCGCGCACGACGAGGCCCGGCTGCGGGCGGACGGCGCCACCCACGTGCTGGCCTCGGTCGCCGAACTGCCCGGGCTGCTGACCGCCCGCTGACGGCCCGTCGGCCCGGCCGCCGCACGGCCCCGGCGACGCCCCGGGGCCGTGCGGTACTGGTTCGCGCCGCTTTTGCGTGCTTATCTGATGGCATGTTGCGGTCACTGCGTTCGCTCGGAGTGCTCACCCTCGGCCTGACGCTGCTCACCGGCTGCGGCTCCTCCGGCAACGGCGGCAGCGCCCCGTCCGGCACCTCCTCGTCCCCGACGCCGAGCCCCGCGCCGACGCCCAGCCCGTCCCCGACGCCCAGCCCCACGCCGACCCCGAGCCCGACGCCCACGCCCGAGCCGTCCAGCGCCACGCCCACCGGCGGGGTCAGCGACGCGCGGCTCGCCGGGCAGCGGATCGTCTACTCGTACCCCGGCACCACCGTCCCCGACACGCTGCTCCAGCGGGTCCGCGAGGGCCGGGTCGCCGGAGTGATCTTCTTCGCGGAGAACGTGGGCACCGACGCGACCGCGCTGCGCACCGCCGTCGACCGCCTGCGGGAAGCGGCCGGGCAGAGCCCCGACCCGCACCCGCTGCTGCTGATGACCGACCAGGAGGGCGGACTCGTCCGGCGGGTGCCCGGCGGGCCCGCGCAGTCCGCCAAGGACGTCGGCCGCTCCGCCGACCCGGTGGCCGCCGCCACCCGCACCGGCGGCGAGGCCGCCGCCGCGCTCAGCCAGTACGGCCTCAACCTCAACCTGGCGCCCGTCCTGGACGTCTACCGCACCCCCGGCGACTTCGCCGACTCCGCGCAGCGCTCCTACAGCACCGACCCCGCCGTGGTCGGCAGGCTCGGCTCCGCCTTCCTCAAGGCCCAGCAGGGCGCCGGGGTCGCCGCCACCGCCAAGCACTTCCCCGGCCTCGGCAGCGCCGGCGCCGGCGCCAACACCGACGAGGAGGCCGTCACCCTGGACGTCCCGCTCAACCAGCTGCGCAGCGTGGACGAACGCCCCTACCGGGACGCGATCGCCGCCGGCGTCAAGCTGGTGATGTTCTCCTGGGCGGTCTACCCCGCGCTCGACCCCGACACCCCCGCCGGGATGTCCGGCACCGTCGTCCGCGACGAGCTGCGCGGCCGGCTGGACTACGACGGCGTCACCATCACCGACGCGATGGAGGCCAAGGCCCTCGACCCGGTCGGCGGCACCGCGAAGCGCGCCCTGGCCGTCGCCCACGCCGGCGTCGACCTGCTGCTCTGCTCCGGCCGCGACGTCGCCCAGGGCGACGCGGCCGCCGCCGCGCTCAGCTCCGCGCTCGGCTCCGGGGAGCTCGACCGGGCGGACTTCACCGCCTCCGCGAACCGGGTGGACGCGCTCAGGGGATCCCTCAAGTAGCCTCGGAAGAGCGGGGGTTCGGGCCGCTGCCCGGCGGGTGGGGGATCAGGCGAGCAGGCTGAGGAGGCCCGTCAGGCTGACCACCCCGAGGATCACCACGACGATCAGCGCCATGGTGAGGTCGAAGGCGACCGCGGCGGCCGAGGGCTCCGGGCCGCTGCCGGGGGGCATGTAGCGCGGCGGTGCGGGCGGCGGTGGCGGGAGGGGCGGGGCGGGGGTCTCGGTGGTCGCGGCGTCCTGCGGGTGGTCGGGCCAGTCGGGGGCGGTGCCGGTGGCCTCCCGGTGCAGGGCGGCCAGCCGGCGGCGGCCGACCGGGGTCGGCGGCGGGTTGTGCGCCGGGTCGGGCCAGCGCAGGGCGGCCAGCCGGCGGGCCGGGTCGGGGAAGCGCCGTTCGAAGGCGGCGAGTTCACGGGGGCTCAGCGCCTCGTCCAGGTAGTTCCAGCGGCCGGACTCGTCCGGGTGCTCGATCAGGCGGTACGCGTCGGCGAGGCGGCGCCGGACCTCCAGGTCGGCCGGACGGCTCGCCAGCAGGCCGTGCAGCCGCTGCCGGGCCTGCCGGTGCTCGCCCTCCCGCAGTTCGGCGGTGGCCCTGGCCAGGGTGGATTCGACGCTCATGGCCCCGGATCGTCGCCGTCCGGCGGAGCGGGCGTCAAACGGAATCCGGGCCGGGCGGCCGGGGTCGGCAGATCCGGCCGAGGACGGTGACCAGGCCGACCACGGACAGCGCGAGCACCAGCAGCAGGACGGCGGCCGGGGCGGCCAGGAGCCGGGCGTCGTCTCCGCCCCCGTCCCCGGCCGCGGCGACGGCGTCCGGGGAGCCGTCCCGGCCCGCCCGGGTCAGCGGCCGGCCGCAGGCGGCGGAGGCATCCTCGCGCAGCGCGGTCGGCCGGGCCGGGCCGTCGCGGTGGCGGCCCGCGACTCCGGGGGGTGCCGACGCAGCGGGTCGGCGTGCCGGGCCTCGACGGCCGCGGTCCCGGCCGGGTCGGCGGACTCGTCCAGGTGGTTCCAGCGGCCCGCCTCGGCCGCGTCCCCGTAGCGGCGGTGGACGGCGGCCAACCGGTGGCGGGCCGTCAGGCCGGTCGGGTGGGTGCCGAGCAGGCCGCGCAGCCGCCGGCGGGCCAGCGCGGCACCCGGCCCGCGGCGGGGCCGGCTCCGGCCCGGGCCGGGACGGTTGCGTTCGGCAGGCCGGGATCGTCCTGGACGGGGAGCGGCGGGCCGACCCGGTCCGGCGGCCGGGTCAGTGGCCGGAGCGCAGGTTGAGCAGCACCACGCCGGCGATCACCAGCGCGAGGCCGCACCACTGGAGGCGGCCCAGCGACTCGCTGAAGAAGCACGCGCCGATCGCCGCGACGGCGGCCGTGCCCGCGCCCGACCAGACCGCGTACGCCACCGAGACCGGGATGTGCTTGAGCGCCCGCCCCAGCAGGGCGAAGGAGAGCACGTAGCCGACCGCGACGGCCAGGCTCGGCCACAGCCGGGAGAAGCCGTCGGTGAGTTTGAGCAGGCTGGTCGCGCAGACCTCACTGGCGATCGCCAGGGCGAGCAGGAGGTACGGCATCAGGACGCGGCGAGGGCGGCCAGGAAGGGGAGGTCGGCCCGTTCCAGGCTGTCCAGCACGGTGGTGCCCGCGACGGCCGGGATCGGCACGGCGGACGGCACCGCCAGCACCGGGCAGCCCGCGGCCCGGGCGGAGGCCACCCCGGTCGGGGTGTCCTCGACGGCCACGCACGCCGCCGGGGCCAGACCCAGCCGCTCGGCGGCGGCCAGGTACGGGTCCGGGGCGGGCTTGGTGCGCGGGGTGTCCTCGGCGGCGAGGGTGGTGGTGAACCGGTGCGGGGCCAGGGCGGCCAGGACGAGGTCGACCACCCGGCGGGGGGACGCCGAGACCAGGGCGGTCGGAACGCCGGCGGCGCGCAGCGCGGCCAGCAGCGCGAGGGCGCCGGGACGCGGGACGATCTGCGCCCCGACCTTCGCGGCGAAGGTCTCGTTCAGGTGCTCCACCAGGTCGGCCTCCGGCCGCGAGGTGCGGCTGCTGCGGTGCAGGTGGGCGGCGGTGTGCTCGACGGCCCGGCCGAGGACGTCCGGCAGGTCGGCGTCGGTGAGCGTCAGGTCCAGCTCGGCGGCGAGTTCGGCCGCGGCCTGCCACCACAGGTGCTCGGTGTCGACCAGGGTGCCGTCCATGTCGAACAGGACGGCGGCGGGGCGGGGCGCTGCGGGCATGGCGGTACCTCTTACGTGGGAGCGTGCGGTCAGGGGCTCGGGAAACGGCGGGGTCGTGGCTGCTGACGGCCGGGGCCCATCGAAGTGTCCGTGCTGCTGCGTGTGGTGAACAGAACCGAGAGCGACGGCGCGCAATGGCAGTGAACCGCCAGCAGCCACGGACTCGCCGTTCCCCGAGCCCCTGAATGCGCGCACTGGTGAGCCCCTGAAGGCGCTCAGGCGCGGTCGACCAGGACGGGGCGGTCGGGGAGGGTGAGGGCGGCGCGGGAGCCGAGGGGAAGGGTGGCGGCGGTTTCGGTGGGGAGGTCGGACTTGAGCTCGGTGCCGTCGGGGAGGCGGACGGTGAGCCGGGTGACGGCGCCGAGGAAGGAGGCGGCGACGACCAGCGCGGTGCCGTCCTCGGCGGGGGTGAGTGCGACGTGCTCGGGGCGGACCAGGACGTGCAGGTCGCCGTCGGCGGGGAGGTGGCCGTCCACGGGGTGGCGGCGGCCGAGCACCTCGACCCCGCCGTCGGCGGTGCGCGAGCACGGCACCCGGCTCATGGTGCCGACGAACTCGGCGACGAACGCGGTGGCCGGCCGGGCGTACAACTCCGAAGGGGCGGCGCACTGTTCGAGGCGGCCGGCGCGCAGGACGGCGACCCGGTCGGCCATCGAGAGGGCCTCCTCCTGGTCGTGGGTGACGAACAGGGTGGTGATGCCGAGTTCCTGCTGGAGGCGGCGGATCTCCTCGCGCAGCGCGAGCCGGACCTTCGCGTCCAGGGCGGAGAGCGGTTCGTCGAGCAGCAGGACGCGCGGCTGCAGGGCGAGCGCGCGGGCCAGCGCGATCCGCTGCTGCTGGCCGCCGGACATCTGGTGCGGGTAGTGCGCGGCGCGCTGCGGGAGGCCGACGAGTTCCAGCAACTCCTGGGCGCGGCGCTGCCGTTCGGACTTGCCGACGCCGCGCATCCGCAGGCCGAAGGCGACGTTGTCGGCGGCGGTGAGGTGCGGGAAGAGGCTGTAGGACTGGAAGACCATGCCGGCGTCGCGGCGGTGCGCGGGGATCCGGGTGATGTCCTCGCCGTCGACCAGCACCTCGCCGGAGTCGTGCGTCTCGAAGCCGGCCAGGATCCGCAGCGCGGTGGTCTTGCCGCAGCCGGACGGGCCGAGCAGGGCGAGCAGTTCGCCGGGGCGGACGGTCAGGTCGAGGCCGTCCAGGGCGGTGGTGGTGCCGAACTGCCGTCGCAGCGAACGGAATTCGACGGTGGCGCTGCCGGTGGCGGCGTCCTCGGCGCGGGGGGCGGTGGCGGTGCTCATGGGTGGCGGTCTCCGGGGCGGGTCAGGGGGTGGCGGTCTTGTGGCGGCGCTCGCGGCCGGCGGCGGCCAGCAGGAGCAGCAGCACCCAGGTGATCAGCAGGCTGAGCACGGACACCGCGACGGACATCTGGCCCCGGCTGTTGCCGACCGAGTAGATCCACACCGCGAAGGGCTGGTAGCCGAGGATCGAGGCGGTGGTGAACTCGCCCAGCACCAGCGCCAGGGTGAGGAAGGCGGCGTTCAGCAGGGCGCCGCGCAGGTTCGGCACGATCACCGAGAGGACGGCCCGCGGCCAGCTCGCGCCGCAGTTGCGGGCGGCCTCGACCAGGGTGCGCACGTCCACGGCGCGCAGCCCGGAGTCCAGAGCGCGGTGGGCGAGCGGCAGGGCCATCAGGACGTACGCGACGACCAGGACGAGCGGGAACTCCGGCTGCTGGACGAACACGAAGGTCTGGAAGAACGGCGTGTCCATCAGGTGGTCGGGGCCCCAGCGCAGCACGCCGATCAGGCCGGCGGTCAGCGCGACCGGCGGCACCACCAGCGGGAGGGTGCAGACCACTTCGAGTACCGGGCGCAGTTTCGGCGCGCCGATCCGGACCGCGATCATCGCGGGCACCAGCAGGAGCAGCAGCACCACGACGGTGACGGCGGCGAGCTCCAGGGTGAGCAGCAGGCTGTCGGTGAAGCCGGGGGCGGAGAGCAGGCCGGTGTAGGCGTCGAAGGAGAGGCCGTCGGCGTCGTCGATCGAGAACCAGACCGAGGCGGCCATCGGGACCAGGAAGTACAGGCCGGCCGGCAGCAGGACGGCGGCGCGCCACAGCCGGGGGCGGGAGGTCAGCTGAGCCATCGGGCACTCCGGCGCTGGAGGGGCAGGTAGACGGCCATCACCAGGGCGGCGACGACGATCATGTCGAGGCTGAGCGCCAGCGCCAGGTTGCCCTGGCCGACCAGCACGTTGCCGGACAGCGCGTCGGCGATCTGCCGGCTGATCAGCGGGACGGTCGCGCCGACCATCGCGGCGGCGGTGGCGTACGCGGCGAACGCCGAGCCGAACAGCAGCACGAAGCCGCCGAGCAGCGAGGGGAACAGGATCGGCAGCGCCACGTGCCGCCAGTACTGCAGGGCGGTGGCCCGGTTGTTCCGGGCGGCCTCGCGCCACTGCACCCGCAGGCCCTCCAGGGCCGGGGTGATGGTGAGCACCATCAGCGGCACCAGGAAGTACAGGTAGGTGACGGTCAGGCCGGTGAAGCTGTACAGCGACCAGCCGTGGTCGGTCAGGTGGAACACCTTGGTGAGCTCGCCCGCGTTGCCGAGGGTCGCGACGAAGGCGAACGCCAGCGGCAGGCCGCCGAAGTTGGCGAGCACGCCGGAGGCGGTCAGCACCGCCTCGCGCAGCAGCCGGAACCGGGAGGTCAGCACGGCCTGGGCGATCGGGACGCCGAGCACGGTGCCGACCAGCGCGGTCAGCGCGGACAGCTTCACGCTGGAGAGCAGCGCCGTCCAGTACGCCCCCTGCACCGAGTCGGTCAGGTTGGCGGTGGTGAAGGAGCCGGCGCCGGTCTCCGCGTCGCTGGAGACGGTGAACGCGCCGGTGACGATGGCGACGGCGGGCAGGCCGAAGCCGACCAGGAAGAAGGCCAGCAGCGGCACGGTGGCCAGCCAGGCGCCGCCGCGCGGGCGGCGGCGGGCGGGGCGCGGGGCGGGGGAGGCGGTGGCGGTGCCGGGGGCGCCCGGGCCGCCGCTGGGGTCAGCGGCGGCCGGGGCCGGCACCGGGGTGGGGGCCGTGGTCATGTCGGTGATCAGCCCGCGATGGCCTTGGCCCAGTTGTCGGTCAGGACCTTCTTGGCCGCGTCGACCTGCTCCGAGCTCGGGAAGGTGGTGAACGGCTTCTCGACGGTGGGCAGCTTGGCCGCGGCGGTGGCGTCCAGGGTGCCGTCGGCCTTCATCGCGTCGAACAGCGCCGGGGTGGCGTAGCCGCCCAGGAAGCCGTTCTGGCCCTCGGCCGAGTACAGGTACTCCATCCACAGGCGGGCGGCCGCCGGGTGCGGGGCGTCCTTGTTGATGGCCTGGTTGTAGTACTGGGCGTAGGAGCCGTCGGACGGGACGGCGACCTGCCAGTCGATGCCCTTGCCCTTGAACTCGTCGGTGTAGCCCGCGTTCAGGTACGACCAGTCGATCGAGATCGGGGTCTCGCCCTTCTCGATGGTGGCCGGGGTGGACTCGACCGGGTTGAAGTTGCCGGACTGCTTCAGCTTGGCGAAGAAGTCGATGCCGGGCTGGATGTCGTCCAGCGAGCCGCCGTTGGCCAGCGCGGCCGCGTAGACGCCGCCGAACGCCGAACCGGACTTGGTCGGGTTGCCGTTCAGCGCGACCTGGCCCTTGTACTCGGGCTTGAGCAGGTCGGCGAAGGTCTTCGGGCAGGTGGCGACCTTCTTGGCGTCGCAGCCGATCGAGACATAGCCGCCGTAGTCGTTGACCCGCAGGCCGTCCGCGTCCTTCATGGTGGCGGGGATCTTGTCGAAGCCGGCCACCTTGTAGGGGGCGAGGATGCCCTCCTTGGCGGCGGAGAGCGCGAACGCCGAGCCCAGGTCGAGGGTGTCGGGGGCGCGGTCCTGGCCCTTGCGGGACTTGACCGCGTTGATCTCGTCCTGGCTGGAGCCGTCCGGGTTCTCGTCCTCGATCTCGATGCCGTACTTCGCCTTGAAGTCGTCCATCAGCTTGCCGTAGTTGGCCCAGTCGCGCGGGAGGGTGATGACGTGCAGCTTGCCCTCCTTCTTCGCGGCGGCCACCAGGCCGTCCATGCCGCCGAAGTCGGCCAGCGAGGTCGCGGTCTTCGCGTTCACCGTGCCGCCGCCGGCCTTGGCGACCTCGCCGGACCCGGCGGACGAGCCGGCGGAGCCGCAGGCGGTGAGGGAGAGCGCGGCAGCGGTCAGCACGGCCGCGAGGGCGGCGGCGCGGTGGCGGTGCACGGTCACGGGAGGGTCTCCTGGAGGAAGTGGAGCTGCAGAGATCACGAGGGGGGTCGCGCGGTGTCGCGCGGGTGTTCGGTGCGCGGCGCGGTCGGTTGTCCGGCCAAGTTGGCCAGCCAACTTCCGGCGCCAGGAGCAAGTACGCCCGAGAGCGGTGACGGGAAGGTGAACGGACGGCCCAGGCCGGGGGTCGGCTGCGGGAACGGTCGCGGGAGCGGCCGCGCCCGGTCCGGGGCCGCCGCGGGCAGCGGCTACAGTCAGTGGTGTACGCGCGGTCACGCGCAGGGCACGGCCCAATCTCCTTACCAGCCAAGGGAACTCGACGCACGTGGCACTCGACCAGGACCGCGCCGCCGGCTCGCTCTACCGCAAGGTGGCCGCCGACCTGCGCGAAGCGATCACCTCCGGCTCGTTCGGCGAGGCCGGGCGGCTGCCGGCGGAGGGCGCCCTAGCCGAGCAGTACGGCGTCTCCCGCGGCACCGTCCGGCAGGCCCTGGCCATGCTGCGCGCCGACGGGCTGGTCACCTCCCGGCGCGGCACCCGCCGGGTCGTCCTCGGCAGCGCCCGCGTCCAGTCCTTCTCCGAACTGCTCTCCTTCACCCACTGGGCCCGCTCGATGGGCGAGGAGCCCGGCGGCCGGCTCGAATCGCTGATCCGCCGCCCCGCCGACGCCGCCGAACGCGAGCAGCTGCGCCTGGAACCCGGCACCGAGGTCTACGTGACGCTGCGGCTGCGCACCCTCTCCGGCACCCCGGTGATGGTCGAGCGCACCGTCTACCCGCCCCGGGTCGGCGAGTTGGTCGCCCAGCTGCCGCCCGACGTGGTCTCGCACACCGAACCCCTGCGCGAGCACGGCATCCTGTTCACCGACGCCGACCACACCATCGACGTGGTCGCCGCCAACGCCGACGACGCCCGCCTGCTCACCTGCCGCCGGGGCAGCCCGCTGCTGCGCGAGAAGCGCCGCACCACCGACCCCACCGGCACCCCCGTCGAGTGGTCCCAGGACCGCTACCTGCCCGGCACCGTCGCCTTCTCCATCCACAACTCGCTGGCCTCGTCCGCCCTTTCGCGGCACGCCCGGGACGACGACTGAAAACCGGGTGCTGTCGGGCCCGGCCGTGGTGACAATCGCCGGATGGGCGACATCACGCGCATCGACCCGGCCGGCCTGCACCCCACCGCCGGGTACGCGCACATCACGGTGGTGGAGGCGGGGCGCACGGCCCACCTGGCCGGGCAGTGCCCGCTGGACGCGCAGGAGCGGCTGGTGGGGGCGGGTGACCTGGACGCCCGGACCGATACGCCGGGCAGCTGGTCGAGGTCGACCCGACGGCGGCGCTCGATGAGTCAGGGGTGCATCAACTCCCTTAGCAGCGGCCGGAATTCGGCGAACGACGGGGTCGGCGCGGACGGGTCCTTGGCGGCCTCGTCCCAGCGGCGGACGGTGACCGCGTCGGCGCCGAACGGGTGGGCGGCGAAGGCGGCCGCCTCGTCCGGGGTCATCGGGCCGCCCTGGACGGCCAGGGTGTGGACCGAGGCGGGGGAGAGCAGCTCGGCGTAGCCGGGCTCGGCGGTGCACAGGTAGCGCTTGGCCTCGACGTGCAGGCGGACCGGCTCGGTGACGGCGGGCGGGAAGTACGGGGCCAGCCGGGCGGCCGCGCTCTCGCCGTGGCGGTTGTCGGTGCCCGCCATCAACTTCCGCTCGCTGCCCCGGAAGTGGCCGATGTCGTGCAGCAGGGCGGCGGCCTGCAGGGCGGGCGGGGCGCCCGCCGCGCGGGCCAGGGCGGCGGCCTGCAGCATGTGCGCGGCCAGCGTGACGGCCTCGCCCAGGTACTCGCCGGAGCCCTCGCCCTCGAACAGGGCCTCCAGCTCGTCCAGGACGGCGGTGCCGCGGCGCAGCACCGCCAGGGTGGAGGAGAGCGAGTCCAGGTCGGCGTAGCAGCCCTGCAGGTGGCGGTGGCCGCCGGTGCCGTCGTTGGGCTCGAAGGCGGTGCGGGCGTGCAGCAGCCGGGTGTTGTCGAGGACCAGGCAGTCGCCGGGGGCGAGCCGGAAGTCCAGCCGCAGCTCCGGGCGCAGGACGATCGCGGCGAAGCGGCGGTACGCGGCGTAGAAGGCGTCCAGTGCGGCCGGGTCCAGGGCGGACAGCGCGGCGGTGCGGGTGGAGCGGTCGTTGAACCGGACCTCGCGGATCGCGCCGTGCGGGTCGAGGCCGATCAGCGGCCGCTCGGCGGTGAGTTCGGTGCCCCGGTCGCGGTAGCGGAACGGCACCGGCGTGCGGGCCAGCACCGCGAAGGCGGCCGGGTCCTGCTCGCGCAGCAGCGCGGCCGCCCGGAAGCCGTCCACCAGCCCGGAGTCGCCGCCCGCGCAGTCGTTGCGCAGGCAGTGCAGCAGTTGCAGGGTGGGCACCGGGTCGCGGTACGGGTTGTCGGTGTGCGGGGCGATGGCGGCGCTGGTGAAGGCCAGGTTCGCCGGGTCGGGCTCCACCCGGACGTCGAACAGCTCGCCGTAGTTGGTCTCCCGGACGTACCCGAAACTCCGTGCCACCCGCAGTACTCGGCGCTCCTCGGCCGGGACGCCGCGGAGCAGCGCGAAACCGGAGCGCAGCACGGCCGCCAGCACCGCCGTCCGCTCCTCCGGGTCGGCCAGGTACGCCGCCCAGTCGGCCTCGGGCAGGCCGCGGGCGAAGTCGGCGGCCTGCCAGAGCCGTTTGGCGTGCTCGGTGCGCTCGTCCGGCCCGGCGGGCGCGTCCCACCCGGCCGGGTAGTGCGAGCGGTGGCCGTCGGACCAGCGCACCGTCAGGCCGTCGGCGTCCTCGGCCGTCTCGACGGCGGTCAGGCCGTCCGGCAGGTCGCCGATCCGGAACAGCTTCTGCCCGCCGCGCGGATCGCGGCAGTCGGCGCACGGGCAGTTGTCGCGCAGCCAGTACGGATGGGGCACGGACATCGGATCAGCCTCCAGTTGTACAGCCAACTTCGCGGGGGCTGCCCAGCCAAGACCGCCCGGACGACCACCGCCCGCCCGCCCGGTGAACGGCGGGCCACCAGCGGCCGAACCCTGTCCGCACCCGGGGCTACCCTGCCCGCATGACGCTCGACCTCCCCCGCGACCTGCCCGCCGCGCTCACCGACCGCACCGCCGCCTGGCGGCTGATCGCCGACCTCGCCGCCTTCTGGAACGCCCCGCTGCAACCCGGCGACGGCCGCACCGACGCCGAACTCGACGCCGCCGAAGCCAGGTTGGGCCTGCGCCTGCCCGCCGCCCTGCGCGAGGCCCACCTGCTGATCGGCAACCGCCCCGACCTCACCAGCAACCACGACACCCTGCTGCCGCCCGAGGAGCTCCACGTCGACCGGGACCACCTGGTCTACCGGGTGGAGAACCAGGGCTGCGCCTACTGGGGCGTCCCGCTCGCCGCCCTCGACCAGGACGACCCGCCGACCGCCGTCTGGCCGGACGCCGCCGACCCGGAGACCACCCCCTGGACGGCCAGGCTCTCCGTCGAGCTCCTGGCCGTTGTCCTCACCGAACCGCTGCTCGACCAGGAGGCGTACGCCGACGCCGGTGAGGTCGACCCCGCCGACCTCACCGACTGGACCGCCCTGCCGCAGCTGTACGAACCCGGCGTCGACACCCGCTTCTTCGCCCGCCCGGACGCCCTGCTGGTCGTCCAGGGCGGCTCCTGGCTGGCGATGCGGGCGGTCGGCGAGGAGGTGCTCGACGAGCTGTGCGAGCAGCTGCCGGTGTCCTGGCTCAACTACTGACGTTCCGTCAGATCGCCTGCTCCCACGCCTCGGTGGCCGCGGCGACCGCCGGGGCGGCCGGGGTGTCGGTGGCCTGGGCGAGGAGTTCCAGGGTGGCGATGACGGTTTCCGGGGTGGCGGCCGGGCCGTAGTGGTTGAGGCGGAGCATGGTGGTGGCGAGCGGGCCGCCGCCGGCCTGGACGGGCAACTGCGGGGCGTGGCGGCGGAGTTCGGCGGCCAGGTCGGCGGCGTTGAGGCCCTCGGCGGTGCGCAGGGTGGTGGCGACCGGGGCGGCGTGCTCGGGGAGCCGGACGTAGGGGGCGAGGGTGCCCAGGGCGAGGGCGCCCGCGCGGGTGGCGGCGGCTGCGGCGCGGTGCCGGGCGATCACCGCGTCCAGCGTCTCGGCCTCGATCGCGGCCAGGCACTCCTCCAGCGCGAGCATCTCCAACTGGGCCGGGGCGTGCGGCAGCTGGGTGCGGCCGGCGTCCGTCCAGCGCTCCTTCCAGTCCAGCAGGGAGAGGTAGGAGCGGCGCGGCGCGGCCGGGTTCGCGGCGATCCGCTGCCAGGCGCGCTCGCTCACCGACACCGCCGAGACGCCCGCCGGGCCGCCCATCGCCTTCTGGCCGCCGATCACGCACAGGTCGACGCCCCACTCGTCGGTGAGCAGCGGCTCGGCGGCCACCGAGGCCACCGCGTCCAGCATCAGCAGCGCGCCGTGCTGCCGCACCACGTCGGCGATCTCCGCGACCGGGTTGGTGTTGCCGGTCGCCGCCTCGGCGTGCACCAGCGAGACGAAGTCGATCTCCGGGTGCTCGTTCAGCGCCGCCGCGACCTGGACGGCGCCGACCGCCGAGTCGTACGGCACCGCCAGGTCGACCACCTTCGCTCCCGCGTCGCGCAGCCAGCCGCCGAAGGTCTGCCCGTACGGGCCGGTGACGACGTTCAGCGCGGTCGAACCCGGGTGCGCCGCGCCCTTGATCGCCGCCTCCAGCGGCAGCAGCGCCTCGCCCTGGGTGACGATCACGTCGTTGCGGGTGCGCAGCAGCGCCGCCACCCCGTCCTCGATCGCGGCGAACCGGTCGGCGGTCATCGGGGGAAGGTCGAGCAGCATGCGGGAGGGCCTTTCGGTACGGCGGGGCGCCGGCGGGCCGGCGGGCGGAGGGTGGCCGTCGAACAGTCTGCCCCAGAACGCCCCCGGTCCGGCGGGTGGCGCCGAGTACAGTGCCACGCATGACAGACCGCGTGGTGCTGCACATCAAGGGCCGGGTCCTGGTCGGCCCCGACGACGTCCGGGACGAACTCTGGGCCGTGGACGGGCGGGTGACCTTCGAACGCCCCGCCGCCGAACCCGCCGCCACCCTCACCGGCTGGGCCCTGCCCGGCCTGGTCGACGCCCACTGCCACGTCGGCCTGGACGCGCACGGCGCCGTCGACCGCGACACCAGCGAGAAGCAGGCGCTCACCGACCGGGAGGCCGGCACCCTGCTGATCCGGGACGCCGGATCCGCCGCCGACACCCGCTGGATCGACGACCGCGACGACCTCCCGAAGATCATCCGGGCCGGTCGGCACATCGCCCGCACCCGCCGCTACATCCGCAACTACGCTCACGAGATCGAACCCGGCGACCTCGCCGCCTACGCCGCCGCCGAGGCCCGGCGCGGCGACGGCTGGGTCAAGCTGGTCGGCGACTGGATCGACCGCGGCGTCGGCGACCTCACCGCCTGCTGGCCCGGCGACGCCCTCGCCGAAGCGATCGCCGCCGCCCACGCCGAGGGCGCCCGGGTCACCGCGCACTGCTTCGCCACCGAGTCGCTGCCCGACCTGCTGGCCGCCGGCATCGACTGCGTCGAACACGCCACCGGCCTCACCGAGGACCTGATCCCCGCCTTCGCCGAACGCGGCGTCGCGATCGTCCCCACCCTGGTCAACATCGCCACCTTCCCCCGCCTCGCCGACGGCGGCGAGGCCAAGTTCCCCACCTGGTCCGCCCACATGCGCCGGCTGCACGCCCGCCGCTACGACACCGTCGGCGCCGCGCACGACGCCGGCATCCCGATCTACGTCGGCACCGACGCCGGCGGCTCGCTCGCCCACGGCCTGGTCGCCGAGGAGACCCTCGAACTCACCAAGGCCGGACTCACCCCAGTCGAGGCCCTCGCCGCCACCGCCTGGTCCGCCCGCGCCTGGCTCGGCCGCCCCGGCCTCACCGAGGGCGCCCCCGCCGACCTCGTCGTCTACCCGGCCGACCCGCGCGCCGACCTGCGGGTGCTGGCCGCGCCCGCGCACGTGGTGCTGAACGGGCGGGTGGTGTGAGCGGGACGCGCGGCGCGGCGTTCGGCGGGGCGCGTGCCGGGCTCCCGTGCGGAAGACGCCCGGGAGCGTTCGCCCGATGACCGGCATGACGGACGAACAGGCGCTCGCCTGGTGGGACGCGCTGCCCGCCGAGACCCGCGAGCGGGTGGACCGGGAGGTGCGGGCGGGCCGGAACGTCCAGGCGGTCAAGCTGCTGCTGGACGTCGACCGGGGCACCCGGCGCGCCGGGGTCGGCATCCACCAGGGCATGGCGATCCTCTCCGCCCGCGTCGCCCGGGTCGGCCCGCCCGCCGCGCCGCCGCAGGACACCGCGGAACTCGTCCGCCGGGCCACCGGGACCGGCGACCGCCTGCTCGCCGTCGAAGCCGTCTGGGCGGGCGACACCGTCCGCGACCGGTGCGTCCTGCTGCTCGCGGTCGGCGAGCGCGGCGACCACGTGCTGACCGCGGTGGACGCCGGCACCGCCCGCCACCACGGCGGCACCGTCGCCGCCGCCGCCGACCGGATCGGCCGCGAACTCGCCGCCGCGCTCGGCCTCCCGTTCCACTTCGCCGGCCCCGACGAGCCCGACGACGACGCCCCGCGCGGGCGGTGGCGGTGACGGGAGCGGCGGCGGGGGCCGGGCGGGCCGTGACGGAGGGGGAGGCGGCCGCCCGCTGGGAGGCGCTGCCCGTCGAGGTGCGCGAGCGGATCGACGCGGAACTGGCCCTGGGGCGGTACGGCCCGGCGTTCCGGCTGCTGCACGGGGCGGCGGACGGCATCGGCCTCGCGCTGGGCCGGGAGATCCTCGACGGACGACTGCCGCCCGCCCCGCCCGCCCCGCCCGACCCCCTCGCGGACGCCGAGGCGCTCACCGGGCGGGTCTCCGGGGCGGACGCCCCCGTCCTCGCCGTCCGGGCGGCCCGGGCCGGGGCGGGCGTCGAACTGCTGGTGGAGAGCGCGGACGGCAGCCAGGTGCTGACCACCGTGGACGCCGCCACCGCCGCCCGCTACCTGCGCCCCGGCGAACCGGCCGCCGACGGGGCGCCCGCCGAGGCCGTCGAGGCCGCCGCCGAGTGGCTGGGCCGGCAGGCCGCCGCCGCGCTCGGGGTGCCGTTCCACGGGATCGGCGAGGGCTGAACGGGGAAGCATTCCGCCATGGCGGAAACGGGGAGCACGGGGGCCAGCCGGCGGCCCTCCGGCCGGCAGGCCGCCGCCGCGCTCGGGGTGCCCTTCCGGTGCGGCCGGGAACAGCCCTGAGGACCTGGCGAACTCCGCTTGTCAGTGCGGCCGATAGGCTTCTGCCATGGCTGCTCGACCCTTGCACGAAGTAGTGGAACCCGGCTGGGCCAAGGCCCTCGCACCGGTCGCCGGACAGGTCGCCGTGATGGGCGACTTCCTGCGCGCCGAGATCGCCGCCGGCCGCACCTACCTGCCGCCCGGCCCGCAGGTGCTGCGCGCCTTCCAGCAGCCGTTCGACGACGTCCGGGTGCTGATCGTCGGCCAGGACCCGTACCCCACTCCGGGGCACGCCGTCGGCCTGAGCTTCTCGGTCGCGCCCGAGGTCCGGCCGGTACCGCCCAGCCTGGCCAACATCTACCAGGAGTACAGCGAGGACCTCGGCCTCCCGGCTCCCTCCAACGGCGACCTCACCCCCTGGGCGGACCAGGGCGTCCTGCTGCTCAACCGGGCCCTCACCACCCAGACCCGCAAGACCAACGGCCACCGCGGCAAGGGCTGGGAGGCCGTCACCGAGCAGGCGATCAAGGCGCTCGCCGCCCGCAACAGCCCGCTCGTCGCCATCCTCTGGGGCCGTGACGCCCGCGAGTTGAAGCCCTGGCTCGGCCAGGTCCCCTGCATCGAGTCGCCGCACCCCAGCCCCTACTCGGCGAACAGCGGCTTCTTCAAGTCCCGCCCGTTCAGCCGCGCCAACGACCTGCTGGTCCGCCAGGGCGGCCGGCCGGTCGACTGGCGCCTGCCCTGATCGACGGCCGGATCCTGGCGGGAAGCCGTCGTTCCGGAACCGGAAACGGTCAGTCCAGAGCGTCAACCTCACCCGAAGGAGTGAAATGACGCTCTGTGTTGCTGGAGTGACGCACTGTTCGAAGAGACTGACGGCAGTCGAGAGCGCGAGTCCCCTCCCCGTGCGGTCCGCCGGGTGAGGTCGCGGGCGCGCTCTACCGTTCACCACGCGTGGGGGTTCCTGTCATGTCTGTTCTGCGTTCGGTTGCCGTCTCGACCCTGGCGGCGTCCGCGCTCACGGTCGGGTTGCCGCTGTCCCCGGCCTCGGCCGCCGGTGCCGGTACGCCCGCGAAATCCGGGAGGGCCAGTGCGGTGACCGCCGAACTGGCCCTGGACGTGACGCTGTTGAACGCGGTGAACGTCCCGGTGGACGTGGCGCTCAACAAGGTGGAGTCGCCCGCCCAGCGGGACGGCGCGATGCTGACCGCCAAGGTGGACGGGGTGGACGGCGGCCGGCCGGTGACGCTGGTGAAGGCCGAGGTCGGCAAGTCGGTCACCAAGGTGGACGACCGGCTGGCCACCGCGTCCGTGAAGCTGGTGGACGCCGACGTGCACGTGCCGGGCCTGCCGCTGACCACGCTGCTCGGGCTGGAGGCGATGAGCAGCGAGGTGAGCTGCCCGGTGGACGGGGTGCCGACCGCGAACGTCACCGCGCCCGCGAAGCTCACCGTGCTGGGGAAGTCGGTGACGGTGGGCCTCAACTCGCCGACCCACGTGGACGTTCCGGCGATCGGCTCGGTGGACGTCGAGTTCGCCAAGAAGACGGTGACCTCCAGCACGGCGGCGGCCTCCGCGCTGGAGGTGAAGGTGGTGCTGAACCCGCTCAACCTGAACGTGGCCAAGGTGAACGGCACGGTGACGGTCGCCTCGGTGTCCTGCGAGAAGCCGGTGGCGGCGGTCGCCCCGGCGGCGGAGGTCTCCTCGCCCGCGGCCTCGCCCTCGACGGCGGCGTCGGCGTCGGCGTCGGCCCCGGCGTCGGCCTCCGGGCAGAACCGCGCGGTGCCGAAGGCGGACGGGGAGGAGCTGGCGTACACCGGTTCCTCCGGGAGCACGGTGCTGGCCGCGGGCGGCGGCACGCTGCTGGTGGCGGGCGGCGCGGCGGTGTGGATGACCCGGCGGCGGCGCGCGGCGCACGCCCGGCACCGCTGACCGTCCGGTCGCCGCGCGGGGGCGGAGCCCGTTTCGCCCCTTGTGTCCCGGTGGCGCGCCCGCATCGCGAGACGGGGTCTCTCCGAGGGTGAGCGCGCCGCTGCGGACCGTTGGTTCACATGGGCGTTACATAGGAGGAACAACCGGGAAACGGCGGCTTGCGACGCTACGCGGGCACCCACCACCCAAGCAGTGAGGATCACCGCGATGGCGATCAAGGCCGAGTACATCTGGATCGACGGCACGAAGCCGACCGCGAAGCTTCGCTCCAAGACCCGGGTGCTGCCGAACGCCGACAAGATCCCCACCTGGGGCTTCGACGGTTCCTCGACCAACCAGGCCGAGGGTCACGCCTCGGACCGCGTGCTGAAGCCGGTGAAGGTCGTCAAGGACCCGATCCGCGGCGGCGAGAACATCCTGGTGCTGTGCGAGGTCTTCGAGACCAACGGTGACGCGCACGTGACCAACACCCGCGCCGCGCTGCGCGAGGTCGCCGAGCGCTACGCCGGGCAGGAGGCGATCTTCGGCATCGAGCAGGAGTACACCTTCTTCAAGGGCTCCCGCCCGCTCGGCTTCCCCGAGGGCGGCTACCCGGCCCCGCAGGGCGGCTACTACTGCGGCGTGGGTGCCGAGGAGGTCTTCGGCCGCGAGATCGTCGAGCTGCACCTCGACCGCTGCATCGACGCCGGCCTGGCGATCTGCGGCATCAACGCCGAGGTCATGCCCGGCCAGTGGGAGTTCCAGATCGGCCCGGTCGACGCGCTGACCGTCTCGGACGACCTGTGGATCGCCCGCTACCTGCTCTACCGCACCTCCGAGGAGTTCGGCATCGACGCCACCCTCGACGCCAAGCCGGTCCGCGGCGACTGGAACGGTGCGGGCGCGCACACCAACTTCTCCACCAAGGCGATGCGCGAGGGCTACGACGCCATCATCACCGCCTGCGAGTCGCTCGGCGCCTCCCAGGAGAAGGTCCTGGAGCACGTCAACCAGTACGGTGACGACATCCAGTCCCGCCTGACCGGCAAGCACGAGACCGCCCCGTGGAACGTCTACTCCTACGGCGTGTCGGACCGCGGCGCCTCGGTCCGCATCCCGTGGCAGGTCGAGGTGGACCAGAAGGGCTACATCGAGGACCGTCGCCCGAACGCGAACGTCGACCCGTACGTGGTCACCCGCCTGATCGTCAACACCTGCTGCGAGGCCCTGGAGAAGGCCGGCCAGGTCTGATCCGCCCGCTGACCGCACGACGGCGCCCGCCGCTCCCCGCGAGGGGGACGGCGGGCGCCGTCGTCGTGCCGGGGTGCTCCGGCGGGGCTCAGGACAGGACGAAGCCGTGGGTGCGGCCGACCGGGACGAAACCGCGCCGGGCGTACCAGTGCCGGGGCCAGTCCTCGGCGTCGGCGACCAGGAAGCGCAGGCCGCCGGGGGCGCGGTCGGCGGCCAGCCGCAGCGCGGTGGCCAGCACGGCGTCGGCCAGGCCGCGGCGCTGGTGCTCCTCGGCGGTGGCCAGGTCCTCGATCTGGGCGGTGCCCGCGGCGTCCTGGTACAGGTCGGCCCAGGAACCGAACTCGCCGTCGGTGTCCCGGGCGGCCAGCGTCAGCACCCGCTCGGCGCCCGCCGCGCGGGCGGTGCGCCGGTTCACCAGCTGGGCGATCGAGTCGTCCGGCGCCCACGGCAGCCAGTGCCGCCACTGCCGCTCCAGGGCCGGGGCCAGCTCGTCCGGCCCGACCGGCCCGGCGCCGCCGCCGGGCGGCAGCGGCCCCCGGTGCACCATCACCAGCTCGGTCTCGTGCCGGTACCCGGCGGCCGCCAGGCCGGGGGCGAGGGCCAGCCCCGAGGCGTCGTCGAACACCGAGATCCGCCGGTGCCCCAGGTGCCCGAGCACCCGCTCGGCCAGCCCCGCCACGTCGGTCCCGCTCGGCGGGGCGTCCAGCAGCAGCTGGTTGTGCTCGTGCGAGTACGCGAACTCCGCGCTCAGCACCCCGAACCCGCCCGGCACCTCCACCACCTCGGCGGCCTGCCGCCGGGCGAAGGCGCGACGGAACTCCAGGGCGACCCGCAGGCTCTCCTCGCTCATCGGCCCATCGTAGGCCGACCGCTCCGCCCGGTTCGAGCGGTTTGTCGTACCGGCCCGCGCGGGGGCGGAAAACCCTTTCGCGCCAAGGGCGTTGGGCTGGCCAGGATCCGGCCGCGCCACCGGACGTCCCGGGGTGCGCACGCCGGACGGGGGAAGAACGGCCTTGCGCTACCTGGCGGCGGTGGTCGCGTACGAGGCCGGGATCCGGCGCGCTATGCCCGCCCGCCCGCGCCGTGCCCGCCCTGCGCCGGTGCGGCCGGCGGCCCGGCGGCCGCCGCCGCTTGAGTCTCCCCCCGGGGGAGACGGCAGGGTGGTGGGCATGGACGACGACGGGCTGCTGACCATCGGCGCGCTGGCGCGGCGTACCGGGCTGACGGTGAAGGCCATCAGGTACTACTCGGACACCGGCCTGGTGCCGTTCACCGACCGCACCGCGGCCGGCTACCGGCGGTACGGCGCCGAGGCCCTGGCCCGGCTCGAACTCGTGCGCACGCTGCGCGAGTTGGGGCTGGGACTGGACGCGGTGCGGCGGGTCCTGGAACGCGAGGAGAGCCTCGCCGAGGTAGCCCGGGCACACGCCGGTGCCATCGACCTGCGGATCCGCACGCTGCGCCGGCAACGCGCCGTGCTGCGGGCCGTCGCCGAACACGGAACCGACCCCGAGGAGACCGCGTTGATGCACCGCCTGGTCCGACTGTCCGCCGAGGAGCGCCGCCGCCTGATCGAGGAGTTCGTCGACGACACCTTCGGCACCGCCGACGCCAACCCCGAACTCGTCGCGGCGCTGCGCGCGGCCGTCCCCGAACTGCCCGAGGACCCGAGCACCGAACAGCTCACCGCCTGGGCCGAACTCGCCGAACTCACCGCCGACCAGGACTTCCGGGCCGCCCTGCGGCGGATGGCCGCCTACCAGGCCGAGCAGCGGGCCGAGGGCGACACCACCGGCCTGCACCACGAACTCACCGAACGGGTGCGGGAGGTGGTGGGCGCTGCGCTCGCCGCCGGCACCGCCCCCGGCACCCCCGCCGCTGACGCCGCGGTCGCCGGGCTGACCGCCCGCTACGCCGAGGTGTTCGGCCGCCCTGACGACGCCGCGCTGCGCGGCTGGATCCTGCGCCGCCTGGAGGTGGCCGCCGACCCCCGGGCCGAGCGCTACTGGGCCCTGCTGGCCCGGATCAACGGCTGGCCCGCCCCGCCCGGACTGGCCCCCGTGTTCGCCTGGTTCGCGGCCGCCCTGCGCGCGGCCGGATAACCGGGTGCGCGGCGCCCTAGGCTGGTCCCATGGCTGACACCGCGCCCGCCGAGGGCGACTTCACCCCGCAGGAGCGGGAGCGCGGCCGCGCGCTGCGCCGCGCCCGGCTGCCGTGGGCGCTGGGCGGGCAGTTGGCCTCGCTCGCGCTGAGCGCCGCCCTCGGGTTCACGGCCGCCGGGGCGGGCCTGGTGAGTGCCGTCGGCGGCTGGTTCGGCGGCGGCTGGGCGGCCGAGGTGCTGGCGGGCGCGGCGGCGCTGGTGCTGCTCGGACGGGTGGTGACGCTGCCGTTCTCGGCCCGGGTGCGGGCGGTCTCCGCCCGGTACGGCCTGGTCACCCAGGGCTGGGCCGGCTGGGCGGTGGACGCGCTGCGCGGCACCGGCGTCGCGCTCGCCCTGTTCCTGCCGCTCGCACTCGGCCTGTACGCGCTGATCGGCCGCTCGCCGGACCACTGGTGGCTGCCCGCCGCGGCCGCCGCCGCACTGCTGACCGTCGCGCTGTCCTTCCTGCACCCGCTGGTCTTCGAACCGCTCTTCAACCGCTTCTCCCCGCTGCCCGACGGTGAACTGCGCACCGCCCTGTTGGAGTTGGCCCGCCGCGACGGCATCGCGGTGCGCGACGTGCTGGTCGCCGACGCCTCCCGCCGCACCACCGCGCTGAACGCGTACGTCTCCGGCTTCGGCCCGACCCGGCGGATCGTCGTCTACGACACCCTGCTGTCCACCGCGCAGCCGCGCGAGATCGAACTCGTCGCCGCCCACGAACTCGGCCACGTCAAGCACCGGGACGTCGCCACCGGCACCGTCCTCGGCGCGCTCGGCGCGGCCGTCGTCGTCCCGGTGCTGGCCGCGCTGCTCGCCTGGCGCCCGCTGCTGGACGCGGCCGGCGCCGACACCGCCCAGGACCCGCGCTCGCTGCCGCTGCTGGCCGCGCTGGCCGCCCTGCTCGGCGCGCTCAGCACCCCCGTGCAGTGCGCGACCAGCCGCCGGATCGAAGCCCGCGCCGACCGGCACGCCCTCGAACTCACCGGCGACGCACCACAGTTCATCGCCATGCAGCGCCGCCTCGCGGTCGCCAACGTCGCCGACCCGTACCCGCCCCGCGCCATCGAACTGCTGCTCGCCACCCACCCCAGCACCGGCCGGCGGATCGCCGCCGCCCGGAACTGGCTCACCGCCCGGGAGGCCCGGTGACCCGCCCCCTGCTGATGCTCGACGTCGACGGCCCGCTCGCCCCGTACGTCGGCAGCCCCTACCGCCGCCCCGAGGGGTACCTCACCCACCGCGTCCCGGTGCGCAGTTGGCGCGAACGCCAGCACGCCGCCGGCATCCGCAACCCCAGGCCGCTGCGGGTCTGGCTGCACCCCGACCACGGGCCCGCCCTGCTCGCCCTGCGCTACGAGCTGGTCTGGGCCACCACCTGGAAGGACGAGGCCAACGAGCACCTCGCCCCGCTCCTCGGCCTGCCGCAACTCCCGTACGTGGACTGGCCGTCCATGCACCACGACGATCCGGACGGGCTGCACTGGAAGACCCGCCACCTGGTCGCCCACGCCGCCGGACGCCCGTTCGCCTGGGTCGACGACGAGATCGAACCCCGGGACACCGCCTGGATCGCCGCCCACCACCCCGCCCCCGCGTTCACCCTGACCGTCGACCACCGGTGCGGCCTGCGGCCCGCGGACTTCACGCTGCTCGCCGACTGGGCGGAGGTGAACGGGAGTTGAGGATCGCCACGCTGCACCGCCACCCCGTCAAGTCGCTGCTCGGCGAAACCGTCCCCCGGGCCCGGATCGACACGCACGGCCTCGACGGCGACCGCCGCTACGCCCTGCTCGACCTCACCGACGGCCGGATCGCCAGTGCGAAGGAACCCCGCACCTGGCGCCGCCTGCTCACGCTCCGCGCGGAACGGCTGGAGAACGGGGTGCGGATCACCGGGCCGGACGGCACCGCGCTCGACGACGCCGGGATCTCCGCGCTGCTCGGCCGCCCCGTCCGGCTGATCGACGAACGGCCGGCCGGCACGGTGCTGCACCGCTCGGTGCCCGAGCAGGTGCTCGCCGCCGGGATCGACGCCGAAGTCGAGCACACCGTCCAGGACTTCGGCGCGGCGGCGGAACCCGGCAGCTTCTTCGACTTCGCCCCGCTGCACCTGATCACCACCGCGAGCCTGGCCGGCACCCCCGCCGCCCGCTACCGGCCCAACCTGGTGATCGAGCACGACGGGCCGCCGTACGCCGAGAACGCCTGGGTCGGCCGCGAACTCGCCGTCGGCCCCGAGCTGCGACTGCGCGTCATCGCCGCCACGCCCCGCTGCGCGATCCCCACCCTCGCGCACGGCCCGCTGCCCCCGGACCCGGAGGCCCTGCGCCGCCCCGCCCGGGAGAACCGGATCCACCCGCTGCCCGGGATGCCCCCGCTGCCGTGCGTCGGCGTGTACGCGCAGGTCGTGGCGCCGGGGACGGTCGGGGTGGGGGACGCGGTCACGCTCCACTGAGAGCGAGAGCCCCCGCCAGGGGCTCGGGGAACGGCGAGGCCCGGTCTGCTGACGGTTCACTGCCGGAGCGCGCATCTGCTTCCGGTTCCCTTGAAGACACGCAGCAGCACGGACCTTCGATGGGCTCCGGCCGTCAGCAGCTCGGACTCGCCGTTCCCCGAGCCCCTGAACGCACACTCTGCAGGGCCTTGAGGAACGCGTCCGTGGTGGCCGGGTCGCGGACGGCGATGCGGAGCCAGTCGGGGCCGAGGCCGGGGAAGGTGTCGCCGCGGCGGACGGCGTAGCCGGCTTCGCGCAGCCGGGCGCGGACGGTGGTGGCGTCCGGGAGGCGGATCAGGACGAAGGAGGCCGCCGGGGTGCCGTGGACGCGCAGGCCGGGGACGGCGGCGAGGCCGGCCAGCAGGTGGGCGCGGTGGGCGGCGGTGGTGCGGGCGGCCTGCTCGGCCTCCGCCAGGGCCGCGGGGGCGGAGCAGATCTCGGCGGCGGCCAGCGCGGGCGTGGAGACCGGCCACAGGGGTTGCGCGGCGGCGAGCGCGCTGACCAGCGGGGCGGGGGCGAGCAGGTAGCCGATCCGCAGTCCGGCCAGGCCCCAGGTCTTGGTGAGGCTGCGCAGCACGACCACGTCGCCGGGCAGGTCGCGGACGGCGGCCAGGCTCTGGGTCTCGCCGGGGTCGGTGTCCATGAAGGCCTCGTCGACGACCAGGGTGCGGCCGGGCCGGGCCAGCTCGGCGAGGGCGGCGGCCGGGTGGAGGATGGAGGTGGGGTTGGTGGGGTTGCCGACCACCACCAGGTCGGCGTCCTCGGGGACCGCCCCGGGCAGCAGGCGGAAGCCCTGCTCCGGTGTGAGGAGGGCGCGGTGGACGGTGTGCCCGGCGTCGTGCAGCGCCGCCTCGGGTTCGGTGAACTGCGGGTGCACGACCACCGCGCGGCGCGGCCGCAGGACCCGGGCGAGCAGCACGAACGCCTCGGCCGCGCCCGCGGTGAGCAGCACCTCGCCGGTCGGGCGGCCGTGCCGGGCGGCGACCGCGGCGCGGGCGGCCGTGCCGTCCGGGTAGGCGGCGAGGTCGGCGAGGGTGGCGGCGAGGTGGGCGTGCAGCCAGGGCGGCGGGGTGCCGGTGCGGACGTTGACGGCGAGGTCGACCAGCCCGGCGGCGCGCACTTCGGCGTCGCCGTGATGGCGCAGATCGGGCTGCTGGTTCACCTGTTGTCCTCCTGGGGAGCCTGGGGGCGGGGCGGCGAGCGCCGCGGTGGCCGAGGCGGTCGCGGTGCGCGGGGCGAGCAGGCGTGCGCCGGGTCCGGCCGTGACCAGCGCGGCGGCCTCGGCGACGCTGGGGGTGCCGACCGCGGCGGCGACCCGGGCGGAGCCGCCGGGGACTTCGGCGGCGGCCAGCACGGCGGCCGGGTGGCCGGTCAGTGGGACGCCCAACTCCCGCACGGCGGCGCGCAGTCCGGGTTCGAACAGCTTGCTGTCGAGGGTGGCGGCCCGGGTGACGGCGGTGCGGTCGAGGCCGAGCGCGGCGAGGGCCGCGTCGGCGGCGCGGAGCACCTCGGCGGCGGGGGTGCCGCGCCGCAGGCCGAGGCCGAGCACCACGCCGGGGGCGCACGCCGGGGGGTGGGGTGCGCCGTCCACGTGCTGCTCGGCCCTCCCTGTCCGTTCCGTTCCGTGCGGGCCCGGTCCGGTGCCGCCGCCGGGCCGTGGGAATCCCACCATGTCGGTCCGAGCAGGGTCAATCGGGACAGCTGTGAGAAGCGTCGCCCGGCTGGCCGAAAAGCGCCGGGGAGCCGAAGTTGCACAGCCAACCGTTCGCCTGTTCTTCACGTCGGGCGGCATTCGTCCGTCACGGAGGCGGCCCTAGCGTTTCCGGCGCTCCACCACCCTTGTCCCGTACATTGCTTCTCCCCGGAGGACTTCCGCCATGTCCGTTCAGCTCAGCCGTCGTGCCAAGCGCCGCCTGACCGCGATCGGCAGCACCGTCGCCCTCACCGCCGCCTCGCTGGGCCTGTGGGCCGCGACCGGCTCCACCGCGCAGGCCGCCGCGCTGCCCACCCCCGACCACGTGATCGTCGTGGTGATGGAGAACCACGCGTACAGCCAGGTCATCGGCAGCTCCAGCGCCCCCTACCTGAACAACACGCTGAAGGCCGGCGGCGCCAACCTGACCCAGTCCTACGGCCTGACCCACCCGTCGGAGCCGAACTACTACATGCTGTTCTCCGGCTCCAACCAGGGCCGCACCGACGACAGTTGCGTGGGCGTCGGCTCGAAGAGCGCCGCCAACCTGGCCTCCGAGCTGATCGAGGCCGGCAAGACCTGGGGCTCCTACAACGAGGGCCTGCCCAGCCAGGGCTCCACCGTCTGCTCCAACTCCAGCACCAAGTACGCGCAGAAGCACAACCCGTGGTTCGGCTTCTCCAACGTGCCGACCAACACCGCGTACACCATGGCCCAGTTCCCGACCGACTACACCACGCTGCCGAAGGTCTCCTTCGTGGTGCCGAACCTGTGCAACGACATGCACGACTGCTCGGTGACCACCGGCGACACCTGGCTCAAGAACAACCTGGGCGCCTACGCGACCTGGGCGCAGACCCACAACAGCATCCTGATCGTCACCTTCGACGAGGACAACAGCCTCTCCGGCAACCGGATCCCGACCGTCGTCTACGGCCAGCACGTCACCCCGGGCTCCAGCAGCGCCACCACCTACAACCACTACAACGTGCTGCGCACCCTGGAGGACCTGGCGGGCCTGAGCACCCACGCGGGCAACGCCGCCTCCGCCGCCGACATCACCGGCATCTGGAACTGACGCCTGATGTACCTCGCGGACGCCCGCTCCACCAAGAGTGACCGCGCCGCGGACGCCGCCCCGGACTCCGGTCCGGGGCGGCGCCCCGCCGCCGCCGTCACCGCCGCCGTTCCCGGCACCGTGCTCGCGCTCGGCGCGGTCAGCCTGGTCACCGACGTCTCCTCCGAGATGGTCAGCGCGGTCCTGCCGCTGTACGTGGTCACCGCGCTCGGCCTGTCCCCGCTGGGCTTCGGCCTGCTCGACGGCATCAACAACGGCGTCGGCGCGCTGGTGCGCCTGCTCGGCGGCCACCTCGCCGACCGCGGCGGCCGCGGCCACAAACTGGTCGCCGGACTCGGCTACGGCCTGTCCGCGCTGTGCAAGCCGCTGCTGCTGCTGGTCCACACCCTGCCGCTGATCAGCGGCGTGCTGGCGGTCGACCGCACCGGCAAGGGCCTGCGCACCGCGCCGCGGGACGCGATGATCTCGCTGGCCACCGCCCCCGAGCACCGCGGCCGGGCGTTCGGCGTGCACCGCGCGATGGACACCACCGGCGCGCTGATCGGCCCGCTGCTGGCCTTCGCCGTGCTGCGGATCGCCGACGACCGGGCCGAACGCTCCAGCTACGGCGCCGTGTTCACGGTCTCCGGCTGCGTCGCGGTGCTCGGCGTGCTGCTGCTGGTGCTGTTCGTCCCGGGCCGGATCACCCGGGCCGGCCTCCCGGCGGCCGACGCCGCCGCGCCGAAGCCCACGCTGCGCGACGCGCTCGCCCTGCTGTCCCGGCCCGCGCTGCGCCGGCTCACCCTGGCCGCCGTGCTGCTCGGCCTCACCACCGTCAGCGACTCCTTCCTCTACCTGCTGCTGCAGCGCGAACTCGACCTGCCCGCGCACCTGTTCCCGCTGCTGCCGCTCGGCACCGCCGCGGTGTTCCTGCTGCTGGCCGTCCCGCTCGGCCTGGTCGCCGACCGGATCGGCCGCCGCACCCTGTTCCTGCTCGGCCACGCCGTCCTGCTCTGCGGCTACGCGGTCGTGCTGTCCCCGCTGGACGGGGTGCCCGCCGCGACGCTGGTCCTGCTGCTGCACGGCACCTTCTACGCCGCCACCGACGGCGTGCTGGCCGCCGCCACCGCCGCGACCGTCCCCGACGGCCAGCAGGGCGCCGGCCAGGCCCTGGTCGGCACCGGGCAGGCGCTGGCCCGCTTCGCCTGCTCGCTGGCCTTCGGCGCCGCCTGGTCGCTGTGGGGCCCCCGCCCCGCGCTGGCCGTCACGGCGGCCGCCCTCGCCGTCACCGCCCTCGCCGCGACCCGGCTGCTGCGCGACCCGGCGGCCGCCACCGGCCCCGCCGCCTGACCCACTGCCCGCCCCACTGCCCGACCCGCCGCCTGACGTCCCGCCACTGCCCCCACCCGCCCGCACTTTCCACCCGGAGGGCCTCCCGATGACCGCTCCCGCCACCGCCGACCCCGTCTCCGAGCAGGCGCCCGGACCCCGGCCGGACGGCACCTCCCCGCTACGCCGCAAGCTGCTGGTGCTGCTGGTCGCCGTGCTGCTGCTGGCCGGGGTCGGCACCGGCACCGTGTGGTACGCCGCGCAGCGCTCCGACCGCCGCGACCAGGAGCAGGCGGGCGGCCCGCCGGTCAGCGAGGGCCCGCTCTCGCTGGACGCGGCGGGCGGCCGCCGACTGCTGCTGCGCAACCTGGCCTGGGGCCCGCACCGGGACGAGATCGCCTCGGTGTCCGCCGACGCCCCCGACGGCCCGCGCACCGCGTCCGGCGTCAAGTGCCTGCGCTTCCACGCCGCCGCGGGCACCGGCATCTGCCTGCAGGCCGAGCACGGCGCACTGGACGACACCTACCACGCCTCGGTGCTGGACTCCTCGCTGCACGAGCTCAAGCGCTTCCCCGCGCCGGGCATCCCGACCCGGGCCCGGGTCTCGCCGTCCGGGCACCTGGTCGGCTGGACGGTGTTCGTCAGCGGCGACTCGTACGCGGGCACGAACTTCTCCACCCGCACCGCGATCGTCGACACCCGAACCTGGCAGTTCTACGACAACCTGGAGAACTTCCAGGTGATCGAGGACGGACACCGGGTCCAGGCGTCCGACGTCAACGTCTGGGGCGTCACCTTCGCCGACGACGGCACCTTCTACGCGACGGTCGCCACCGGCGGCCGGACCCACCTGGTCAAGGGCGACCTGGCCGTCCGCACCCTCACCACCCTGCACCAGAACGTCGAGTGCCCCTCGCTCTCCCCGGACGGCACCCGGGTCGCCTACAAGAAGCGGGTCGAGGGGGCCGACCCGGCCGCCCCCTGGCGGCTGTACGTGCTGGACCTGGCCACCATGACCGAGACCGCGACCGCCGAGCAGCGCAACATCGACGACCAGGCGCTGTGGTCCGACGACCACACCCTGCTCTACTCGATGCCCGGCGACTACGGCTCCGACCTGTGGACCGTCCCCGCCGACGGCACCGGCACCCCCGCCGTCCTGGTCCGCTCCGCGGTCGCCCCCGCCTACCTGGGCTGACGTCCGGCCGCGGGGAGGCGGAGCCCCGGGCCCCTGGCCGCGCTTCCCGCTGACCGGCCGTCAGGCGCGGCGGGTGCGCCAGCGGTCCATCATCCGGGCCAGCTCCACCCGCAAGAAGCCGAAGAACTCCAGCGACTCGGCGAGCCGCCGCCCCGCCGGGGTGTCCGGACCGAGTGCCTCGATGCCCTCGACCAGGCCGGTCTCCCAGCGGGCCAGGGTGCGGTCCCGGTTGGTGGTGGCCTCGTACCAGACGTGGTCGTGGATGCGGTAGTGGTCGCGGCGGGAGCCGGGCTCGTGCTCGCGGCGGACCAGGTCGACCTGGACGAGGTAGCGGACCGCGCCGGACACCGCGGCGGGGGAGACCCGGAGCAGCTCGCCCAGTTCGGCGGAGGTCAGCCGTCCGGAGTCGGAGGTCAGCAGCGCGGTGAACACCCGGGCGGGCATCCGGGGGAACCCGGCGTCCACGAGCACGGCGGCGAACCGCTCCACGAACTCGCCCACCACCGCCGGATCCCGCTGCCCGACCCCGTCCGTCCCGACCCCGTCCGTCCCGCCCACGCCGCCCGCCTTCCGCCGTCCCGCACACCCCTGACACCGCGAAGATCCAGGGCTTTCAGTAACTTCACGAATTTGTGAAACCAGAGTAGCTTCGGTCTCATGACAACCGCGATCTCGGTGTCCGGCCTGGTGAAGACCTTCGGCCGCACCCGCGCCCTGGACGGCTTGGACCTCACGGTCGAGCAGGGCGAGGTCCACGGGTTCCTGGGGCCCAACGGCTCCGGCAAGTCCACCACCATCCGGGTCCTGCTCGGCCTGCTGCGCGCCGACTCCGGCACCGCCGCCCTGCTCGGCGGCGACCCCTGGCGGGACGCGGTGCCGCTGCACCGCCGACTCGCCTACGTCCCCGGGGACGTGACGCTGTGGCGCAACCTCTCCGGCGGGGAGGCGATCGACCTGCTCGGGCGGCTGCGCGGCGGACTGGACCCGGCCCGCCGGGCGGCGCTGCTGGAGCGCTTCGAACTCGACCCGACCAAGAAGGGCCGCACCTACTCCAAGGGCAACCGGCAGAAGGTCGCGCTGGTCGCCGCGTTCTCCTCCGACGTCGACCTGCTGATCCTGGACGAGCCGACCTCCGGACTGGACCCGCTGATGGAGGAGGTGTTCCGCGAGTGCGTCGTCGAGGCCCGCGACCGGGGCACCACCGTGCTGCTCTCCAGCCACATCCTGTCCGAGGTGGAGGCCCTGTGCGACCGGGTCTCGATCATCCGGGCCGGCCGCACCGTGGAGACCGGCACCCTCGCCGACCTGCGCCACCTCACCCGCACCTCGATCGACGCCGAACTGGCCGGCCCCCCGCCCCGCCCCGACTACGTCCACGACCTGGCCGTGGACGGCCACCGGCTGCGCTGCCAGGTCGACACCGACCGGCTCGGCACGCTGCTCACCGAACTCAACGCGGTGGGCGTGCGCACCCTGGCCAGCCGCCCGCCCACGCTGGAGGAGCTCTTCCTGCGGCACTACGAGAACGGCGGCGAGAGCGAGGGCGGGAGCGGCGGCGGGAGCGGTGGCGGGGCCGACGACGGGAACGGCGGCGGGAGCGGGGGCGGCCCCGGCGGCGAACCCACGGCGGCGGTCGTCCGATGAGCGGCCGGGTCCTGAACGCCCCCGCCGCCACCACCCCCGCCGCCCCCGGCGGCCACGACCTGGCGGGCACCGGCGTCCTCTACCGCCTCGCCCTGCGCCGCGACCGGATCGCCCTGCCGGTGTGGGTGTACGTCGGCACCGGCATGGTCGCCTCCACCGTCTTCTCCTTCCGCAAGCTGTACGGCGACGAGGCGTCCCGGCGGACCTTCGCGGCGGGCATCGACGGCAACGGCTCGCTGCGCGCCCTGTACGGCCCGATCTTCGACGGCTCCACCACGGGTGGGCTGACCGCGTGGCGGATGGGCGTGTTCGGGGCGGTGCTGGCCGGGCTGATGTCCACCCTGCTGGTCGTCCGGCACACCCGGGCCGAGGAGGAGGACGGCCGTCTGGAGCTGATCGGCGCGGGCGCCGTCGGCCGCCGGGCCCCGCTGACCGCCGCGCTGGCCGCCGCGCTCACCGCGAACGCGGCACTGGCCGCGCTGGTCGCCGCCGCCCTGCTGGCGGCCGGTCAGGACGCGGCCGGCGCGGTCGCCTTCGGCCTCGCGCTCGGCTGCACCGGCCTGTTCTTCGCCGCGCTCGCCGCCGTCACCGCCCAGCTCGCCGAGACCGGACGGGCCGCCAACGGACTGGCGGGCGCGGCGATCGGCACCGCCTTCGTGCTGCGCGCCGTCGGCGACTCGGGCGCGGGCACCGGCTGGGTCGGCTGGCTCTCCCCGCTCGGCTGGCCCGAGCAGGTCCGGGCGTTCGCCGGGAACCGCTGGTGGGTGCTGCTGCTCCCGCTGGCCGGGGCCGCCCTGCTCGCCGCGCTGGCCCGGGCCCTGGTCGCCCGCCGCGACCTGGGCGCCGGGCTGCTCCCGCAGCGCCCCGGCCCGGCCGCCGCCGCCCCCGGCCTGG
>NZ_JBSGET010000081.1:0-38181 GCF_053603035.1 Kitasatospora sp. NPDC004272
CGCGCGGCTCGCGGCGTGAGCGGGCCGGGCGGCGGACGGCCGTGGCGCGCCGCCGACCTCGGCGCCTTCGTCCAATCCGCCGCACGGGCAGGGGAGTTGGTGGTGCAGCCGCGGATGGGCATGGCCCGCCCGCAGGACATGGCGGCCGGCGTGGCCGCCGTCGCGGCCCTGGCCGAACGCACGGTCGCCACCATCACCCTGGACAGCTACACCCGGGTCGGCGACCACGCGGCCGCCGCCGAAGCCATCCGCTCCGCCCAGCCGCTCAACGGGTTCCCCCTGGTCAGCCACGGCCCGGAGACCTCCGCCCGGGTCGCCGCCCAGGCCGGCCCCGACACCCCCGTCCAGGTCCGGCACGGCTCCGCCGACCCCCGGGCGATCTTCCGGACCATGGTCGCCGCCGGACTGACCGCCAGCGAGGGCGGGCCGGTCTCCTACTGCCTGCCCTACGGACGCACCCCGCTCGCGGAATCCGTCACCGCCTGGCGCGAGGCGGTGCGCCAACTCGCCACCGACACCCGGGCCCGGGGCGCCCGCGCCCACCTGGAGACCTTCGGCGGCTGCCTGCTCGGACAGCTCTGCCCGCCGTCGCTGCTGGTCGCGGTGTCGGTCCTGGAAGCGCTGTTCTTCGTCCAGAACGGCATCACCAGCGTCTCGCTCAGCTACGCCCAGCAGACCCACGCCGACCAGGACGCCGGAGCGCTCACCGCACTGCGCCTGCTGGCGGACGAACTCCTCCCCGCCGGCACCGACCGCCACCTGGTGCTCTACACCTACATGGGCGTCTTCCCCCGGACGCCCGAGGGCGCCCGACTGCTGCTCGCCCGCAGCACCGACCTCGCCGTGCGCGGCGGCGCGCAGCGGATCATCGTCAAGACGGAGGCCGAGGCGCACCGCATCCCCACCCTCGGCGAGAACCTGGCCGCGCTGCGCCGCGCGGCCGCCCGGGCCCGGGCCGCCCGCTCCGGCCCCGCCCCGGCAGCCGCGATCGACGGCCCCGACACCTACGAGGTCCTCACCGAGGCCCGGGCCCTGGTCACCGCGGTCCTCTCGCTCGCGGACGACGTCGGCACCGCCCTGCTGCGCGCCTTCCACCGCGGCACCCTGGACATCCCCTACTGCCTGCACCCCGACAACCGGGGCGGGAGCCGCAGCGTGATCGCCGACGACGGCCGGCTGCGCTGGGCCGCGCACGGCGCGATGCCGCTGTTCACCACCGGCACCCGCAACGGCACCGTCACCGCGGACCGGCTGGCCGCGATGCTGCGCCGCACCGCCGACCTGCACGACCTGGAGGCGCGCCCGGCCGAGGAGCCCCGGCCGGGCGTCCCGGCGGCCCCGCCGCGGCGCCCCCGCCGGATCGTCGTGGTCGGCACGGGCCCGCGTGGCCTCTCGGTACTGGAGCGGCTGGCCGCCCGGGCCGCCGAACGGCCCGCCGGGAACCCGGTCCGGGTGCAGCTCGTCGACCCGTACCCGGCCGGCCCCGGCCGGGTGTGGCGCACCGACCAGTCGCCCCGGTTCCTGATGAACACCGCGGCCTGCGAGGTGACGATGTTCTCCGGTCCCGCCGACGACGGCCCGGCCCGGCCCGGCGCGGGCCCGAGCCTGGCCGAGTGGTGGGCCGGGCACGACCCGGAGCACGCCGACCCCGACGGGTACGCGCCCCGCGCCGTGTACGGGGCGTACCTGGAGTACGTGCTGGCCCGGATCACCGCCACGCTGCCGCCGGACCTGACGGTGGAGCACGTCCCCGCCCGGGTGCTCAGCGCGGACCGCGTCCCCGGCACGGGCGAGGACGGCGGCACCGGCTACCGACTGCGGCTGGACCGGGGCGACGTCCTCACCGCGGACCGGCTGGTCCTGGCCACCGGCCACCCCGCCGTCGAACCCAGCGACGAGCAGAACGCGCTGGTCGCGTTCGCCGCCGCGCACCCGCCGCTGCGCTGCATCGTCGGCGAGTCGGCCGCGGACATGCCGCTGGCGCTGATCCCGCCCGGCTCGGCGGTCGGCGTCCTCGGCATGGGACTGACCTTCTACGACGTGCTCGCCGAACTCACCCTCGGCCGCGGCGGACGCTTCCAGGAGAGTGACACCGGCCTGCGCTACCTGCCCAGCGGCCGGGAGCCCAGGATCGTCCCGGCCTCCCGCAGCGGCGTCCCGCTGATGACCCGGGGCGTGAACCAGAAGAGCCCCGGCCACCGCTACCGGGCGGTGCTCTTCACCCCCGAGCGGATGGCCGCGCTGCGGGCCGCCGGGCCGGTGGACTTCCACGCGGCGGTGCTGCCCTGGCTGATGGCCGAGGTCAACCTGGTGCTGCTCGGCACCCGGGTCCGCCGGGCCGCCGGAGCCGCCGCGGCCGAGGAGTTCACCGAACGGGTCCGCGCCGCCCACGCCCGTCCCCCCGCCGCCCGGCCCGAACCGCCCGAGCCGGCCGCGCTCGCCCGGACCGCCGCCGAGTACGGCGCGGACACCCGGACGATCGCCGACCTGTCCTCGCTGGCCCGGCCGTTCGCCGGACGGCGCTTCCGGTCCGCGGCCGAGTACCGGACGGCCCTGGCCGAGCACCTGCGCGCGGACCTCGACGAAGCGGGGATGGGCAACCTGGGCGGGCCGCTGAAAGCCGCCTGCGACACCCTGCGCGACGTCCGCCAGACCATCCGCGGCGTGGTCGACTTCGGCGGCCTGACACCCACCTCGCACCAGCGTTTCCTGCACGAGTTCGCCCCCCTGGCCGCCCTGGTCTCCACCGGACCGCCGCCGCTGCGCTCCGAACAGTTCCTGGCCCTGATGGACGCCGGGGTGCTCGACCCGGTCGGCCCCCGCGCCCGCTTCCAGCCGGACCAGGCGAACGGCTGCTTCACCGTCGCCTCCGACCAGGTCGACGCCCCCGGGACCCGGCTGGACACCCTGATCGACGCACGCGTGCCGAGCACCGACCTGCGGGCCGACCGGGACCCGCTGATCCGGGGCCTGATCGCCGACGGCACCATCCGCACCTTCGTCAACTCCTGGGCCGGCCACTCCTTCGACACCGGCGGCCTCGCCTCCACCGACGCGCCGTTCCACCCCGTCCGGGCCTGCGGGACGGTCGAGCGCGGCATGCACGTGATCGGGATCCCCAGCGAGCACACCCGCTGGTTCACCCAGGTCGGCAGCGGCCGCCCCGGACCCTGGGGCTCCTTCACCCGGGACGCCGACGACATCGCCCGGGCCCTGCTGGAACCGCTCCCCGGCCCGGCCGCACCGGCCGCCCGCCCGGCGGACGCGGTCGCGGGCGGGAGCGCCGGGTGACCCCGCCGGCCCGGCCGCCCGACTACTGGGCCCGGCGGCGGACGGCCGCCCACCGGGAGTTCCGCGCCGCCCGCGACCTGCTGCTCGAACTGCGCGGCAACCGGGCGGCGGCCGCCGCCCGGTTCCGCTGGCCCGCCGCCGAGCACTTCAACTGGGCCCTGGAGTGGTTCGACGTCCTCGCCGACGAACAGCCCGGCAGCGCGCTCGAACTGCTCGCCCCGCCCCGGCCCGACGGCCGCACCGAGGTGGCGGAGCGGGTCGGGTTCGCCGAACTCTCCGCCCGCTCCGACACCCTGGCGGTGCGGCTGGCCGAACTGGGGGTCGCCCGGGGCGACCGGGTCCTGCTGCTGCTCGACACCCGGGTCGAACTCTGGGAGTCGCTGCTGGCCTGCCTCAAACTGGGCGCCGTCGTGGTGCCCTGCTACCCGGACCTCACCCCGGAGGAAGCCGCCGACCGGCTGCGGCGGGGACGGATCAGCCACCTGCTGTGCACCGCCGGGGCCGCCGCGACCGTCGACGGCGCGACCCGGTCCGGGCCGGGCGCGGTGCCCGGCCTGCGGATCGCCCTCGACGACCCGCCGGACGGCTGGCTGCGCTACCCCGACACCCGCACCGACCCGCGCCCCTTCCTGCCCGGAGGACCGACCGGGGCCGCCGACCCCGCGTTCTGCTACTTCACCTCCGGCACCACCGCGCTGCCCAAACTGGTCGTGCACACCCACGCCAGCTACCCCGTCGGCCACCTGTCCAGCCTGTACTGGCAGGGCATCCGGCCCGGGGACCGGCACCTCAACCTGTCCGAGCCGGGCTGGGCCAAGCACTCGTGGAGCAGTTTCTTCGTCCCCTGGACGGCCGGGGCGACCGTGGTCGCCCTGCCCCCCGGCGGCGTACCGCCCCGCCTGCTGCCCCGGATCGCCGCCGACCACGCCCTCGACAGCCTGTGCGCCCCGCCGAGCACCTGGCGCGCCATGGTGCCCCACCTCGCCTCGGCCCCCGGCGTCCGGCTCCGGGAGGCCACCGCCGCGGGCGAGTGCCTGGACCCCGGGACCGGCGACGCCGTCCGGGCCGCCTGGGCGGTGCGGGTGCGCGACGGCTACGGCCAGACCGAGGCCACCGCGCTGATCGGACGGGCCCCGGGCGGCCCCGACCCGCTCTCCCCGCTCGGCCACCCGCTGCCCGGCTACCGCGTCGTCCTGGTGGACCCGGACACCGGCGAAGCCGGCGACGCGGGCGAGGTCTGCCTCGACCTGACCGAACGCCCGGCCGGACTGATGGCCGGGTACGCCGACGACCCCGAACGCACCGAAGCGGCCCTGGGCGGCGGCCGCTACCGCACCGGCGACACCGGCGAACGCTGCGCCGACGGCTCGATCCGGCTGCTCGGCCGCCGGGACGAGGTCTTCAAGTCCTTCGGGCACCGGGTCTCGCCGCCCGAGATCGAAGCGGTGCTGCGGCGCTGCCCCGGCATCGCCGACGTCGCGGTGGTGCCCCGCCCGCACCCGCAGGGCGGACTGGCACCGCACGCGGTGGCGGTGCCCGCGGGCGAACCCGGAGCCGACCTCGCCCGGGAACTGCTCGCCTGGGCGGCCGCACGGCTGCCCGGACTGCTGGTGCCGCGCGGCGTCGACCTGGTGCGGGAACTGCCGCGCACCCGCTCGGGGAAGGTGCGCCGGGCCGAACTCGGCTGAGCCGTCCGGGGCCCGCCCGGGCGGCTCACACCCGGGCGGGCCCCGGCGGCTCACACCCGGGCCGGTGCGTCCTGCCCCTCCTCCTGCCGGGTCTCCACCCGGTCCGCGGCGCCCAGCAGCGCGGCGGCGATCCCGCGGGCCCGGAGGGCGGCGTCGGGGGTGCCCTCGCGCAGGGCCGTGACGATCGCGCCGTCCGCCAGCAGGGCCAGCTGGCGGGACAGCACCTCGTGCGAGCGGTAGCCGCAGTCGCGCAGCAGCCCGTCCAGGTAGGTGATCACCCGTTCCTTGTGGTCGGCGGCGACGCCGTGCGCCGGGCTGTCCGCGTCGGCCTCCTCGACCATGGTGTTGATGAACGCGCAGCCCCGGAAGCCCATCGCCGCGAAGCGTTCGTGGAGGCCGTCGAAGAGCGCGAGGGGCAGTTCGGCCGGCTCCAGGTCGCTGGCCCCGACCCGGGCGGCCAGCCAGGCGCGCCAGTTCCGGTCGCGTTCCGTGAGCACGGCCACCAGCAGGTCGTCCTTGCCGGGGAAGTGGCGGTAGAGGGAGGCGCGTCCGACGCCGGCCTCCCGCAGGATCCGCTCCACGCCGACGGCGCGCACCCCCTCCTCGTAGAAGAGACGTTCGGCGGTGGCCATCAGTCTTGCTCGGGCATTGGTCGGCATCTTCAGACGGTACCACTCGGTTCCGAATTTTCCCGGAGTCCATTGACGGAGGGGGGAGGGCTCTATAGCGTTCAGGACGAGACCGATCGGTACCGTCTTGCTCGCCCACGTCATCAGCTCAGTTCCACGCACTGCCGTCCTGAGGAGTACCGCAGCCATGTCCCGTCTGACCCAGCTCACCGCCGAGACCGCCTCCGAGGAGCAGCGGGAGCTGCTGGAGGGCACCCTGAAGCAGCTCGGCAAGATCCCGAACCTGTACGCCGCGATGGCCAACGGCCCGGCCGCCCTGCGCGGCTACCTCGCCCTGCGCGGGGCCCTGGTCGGCGGCAGCTTCGGCAACCGCGAGCGGGAGCAGCTCGCCCTCTTCATCGCGCAGCGGAACAACTGCACCTACTGTGTCTCCGCGCACACCATGCGCGGCGGCAAGGTCGGCCTGACCCAGGACGAGCTGCTGGCCACCCGCCGGGGCACGGACGCCGACCCGCGGATGGACCAGGTCCTGCGGCTGACCGCCTCGATGATGGACACCGGCGGCCGGGTCACCGACGAGGAGATCGAGGCCGCCCACCGGGCCGGGGTGACCGACGCGGAGATCTCCGAGATCGTCGCGCACATCGCGCTGAACGTGCTCTCCAACTACTTCAACCACGTCGCGCAGCCGGACCTCGACTTCCCTCCGGTGGACGCCGAACACATCGGCTAGTCGGCCGTAGGCTTCGGGGAAGGGTGCCCGGCGGGAACGCCGGGCACCCTTCCGGGTTCCCCGGACGCGGACGTGAACGAACAGCAGGTCGGCAGAGACTACGGGGACAGACATGGACATCGACACCAGAACGCTCCGCACCTTCTGGGGTGTCGTCGGAGCGGGTTCGTTCACCAAGGCCGCCCAGCGGCTCGGCTACTCGCAGTCCAGCGTCACCATGCAGATCCGGACCCTTGAGCGGATCGTCGGCGAGCCGGTCTTCATCAGGTCCTCCAACGGGGTGCGGCTCACCCCGGCGGGCGAGACCGTCTGGGAGTACGCCAAGCAACTGCTCAGCCTGGTGGACAACCTGGAGGACGAACTCCAGCGCACCGCCGACCCCTTCCCGCGGATCCGCCTGGGCGTCGTCCCCGCCCTGGCCTGCGGCAAACTGCTCAGCCGGCTGACCCACGCCGGCCAGGCGCTACTCAAGCACGTCGGTCTCGACCTGCGCGTCGTCGTCAGCCACGACATCCCCGCCGCGCTGCGGGAGAAGCGGCTGGACGCCGCGATCGGGCTCGCCAGTGCCGAACGCCGGTGCGCCGCCGGCGGTGCGGAGGCCGGTGCGGCCGTCGCGGAGGAGCGCGAGCCGTACAGCGACCGGGACAGCCGGATCGTGCTCGGCGGCCTGAAGTTCGCGGCCGTCGCCCCTTCGCCGGGGCGCGGCGGAGGGGCCGCCTCGCAGTACGTCCGGCCGATCACCGCCCCGGTGCTGGTCGCCGACCCGGGCTGCCCCTCGCAGCGCTGGCTGCCCGAGTACCTGCGGATGCGCGACGGCCGACCCGCCGAGAGCCGCGAACTCGCCACCCTCGACGGCATCCGCGAGTCGGTCCGGACCGGCTTAGGCTGCGCGATGCTGCCGGTCGGCCTGTTCGGGGCCGCCGAGCGCGACAGCCTCGTCCCGATGTCCGGCGTTCCCGTCATGCGGTGGAACGCCGTCCTGCAGAGCGACCCGGCCCGCCCCTTCGGCGACCTCCACCGCCGCGCCCTGGTCGACACCGTCCAACTCGCCCTCCAGCCCACGGCGGCGGCCGGCCTCGCCTTCACCCTCCTCGGCGGCGCCCGCGCCTGACCCCGCCCGGGCCGTTCCGCTCCGCCGGCCGGTGCGCGCGTAGCGCATCCCGGGCGAGGCCGTGCCCCCATATCCTGAGAGGCGGCAGGAAGGAGCCGTTGATGAGCGTCGACGCGGTCATGCACACCGAGTTCCCCGCTGGGTACGTGGTCTTCTTCGGTACCGACGGGAAGGTGATCATGACTCCGCAGAGCTTCGAGCACTCCAGCACGATCAAGTCGATGCAGATCGACTCGCTCTCGCTCGGTCGGCATGCGAAGACCGCCTCTGACGTGTACCTGGATTTCCCGGCCGACGAGAACTCGGCCCCGGACTTCGCGATCCTGCGGGAGGACGCCCAGAGGCAGGGAAAGCGGTACGGCTTCGAGGACGTGCTGCTGATCGCCGAGGTGGTGTCGGTCTCCTCCGCGCGCAAGGACTACGACGACTGCACCGCGAAGTACGGCCGCTACGGCATCCCGGTCTATGTGGTGGTGGACCCGTACGCCGCGGAGGTCGTTGTCCACACCCAGCCCACCGGCTCCGGCTACATCGCGGCGCACACGCACAAGTACGGCTCGGGCAAGCTGCCCATCGAGCTGGCCGACGGACGGACCTACACCCTCGACCTTGACGAACTGCCCCGGCCCGACGCAGACGCCCGCTGACCCGCAGGAGAGCGCCGTCAGCCGGCGCCCGGGCGGTCCAGCCGTCGGATGCTCCTCGTCCCGAGGCCGCGGCGGCAACCGCGCGGGGAGGGGGCTGAAGCGCCGACCGTCGCCCGGTTCGATCCGGCCGTCCGTGGTCACTTGGAGGACAGCCTGTCCTCGGCGAGCCGGTCCGTGCCGCAGGCACGTCCTGTCGCATTTCTGAGCGAGTATGGAGCCATGCCGAACCGCCTCGCTGATGCCACCTCGCCCTATCTGCTGCAGCACGCCGAGAATCCCGTGGACTGGTGGGAGCGGGGGCCGGAGGCGTTCGCGGAGGCGGAGCGGCGGGACGTGCCGGTGCTGTTGAGCGTGGGGTACGCGGCGTGCCACTGGTGCCAATGACTCAACACAACCAGGTAGTTCTGACCTGGGACGTTGTCAAGGGGTAACCTTATGGACGCGTACGACGAAGAACCGGGCAAGAACATAGACGCTTGGGTGGAGGTCGAACTGGCCGCCTCGCCCGAGTGGGGCCCGAGAAGTACACCAGCATCCGCCAGCGCTCGGAAGGCAGCGCACCTGCTGCTGCTAGCGAGTAGGGGCACGACACCGCAGATCGCGGCGAGGCGTCCAGCCGGTAGGCAAGCCGGCTGGACCCCTCGCGTTGTCGGGTCAGCAGCAGCCGCCACCCGTGTCCTGCTCGGCGTCGGGCTGGTCGAAGAGGCCGGCGCCGCGGCAGACGCCGGTTTCGGGCAGGGTCAGTCCGCCGATCCGTTCCACGCACGAGACTTGGCGGAGCCGATCATCCGGCTCCGGACCGTAGCGAGTGTCAGCGCAGAAGGCTCGTGCCCGAGGCGCCGCTTGCACCGCATCAACATCACCTTGGGGGCGGCATCGTGACACCCAGGAAGCGGCTTCCCGACATCAAGAAGCTCGCAGCCGAGATCAACAAGGTGCGCACCGGCGGGAAGAACACCATCGGCAAGTCTGCCGCCTACCTGCACAGCCGGGCGGCCGACCTCGCCAAGTACGGTTCCGTGGACGGGCTGGTGGAGGCGATCGAAAGCGATGCCGACGCGCCAGCACACGTTTTCCACCTCTCTGCCCTACGCGGCCAACTTGCCCGCGAGCTTTGGGCACGCAACGCGTTCATCGGCCCTTCGGTTCTGGACGATCTCCTGTACCGGGCGGTGGCGATCGACGCGGCGCAGGATCCAGTACTGCGCTGCCTGGAAATCGTGCGGGACAGGCAGCTGGCACGTCCGGGGCTGGTGATCTTCCCCCTTCACTCCCTCGGCGTCCTGGCAGCGGGCTTCCTGCAGAGCCACGGGCGGCGCTGGGTCTTCAGCCCCTCGGGAGCTGAGATCGCGATCTTTCCACAGACCAACGCGTGGGACACGACCTTGGCCAATCTCGACGAGGCTCGGCGCGGCTTCGGGGTACGGAAGGCCGTTCCTGGTGGCCTGTTGGAGCACTGGTACCGAAGCCGATCTCTGACCTGGTTGAAGCGCAACCCCCTCCTGGTGTTGTCCGTGTCGACGGTTCCAGGCAGCTACTACGACACCGAATCGCTGATCCTGGGCCGCCTGAGGGCCGCCAGCGCACTCACGTGCATGCTCGCTGCCCTGCAGCCACGTGAACACGAACGCGTCGGATACCTGTGGAGCTCCGCACGGACGAACAACCGGGAGACGCTGGACATCAGGCACTACATCAACCTCTACGATGCCCCCAACCCCCGTCATCACCTGACTGGTGACTGCGTCCCGATCCACCTGCGTCGTGCGGCGCTCGCGGAGATCAGCGAGCTGAACATCGAGATCGATCCGCGCTACTGGAACCGCTACGGCGCTTCTGCTCAAGAAGTCCGTGCGGCAGTCGACCTCGTCTACGACGGCTACATGCGGCACGCGCTCCTGCGCCGTCCTCGCGAGCGACCGGACGCCTACACCGCGGCCTTCACGAAGCTCCATGACGCACTGAGCTACTTCCGGCGCTCCTTCCACGAATCCGACCAGGGATGGACGGCGGGTCTGAGCCTGGCCACGGCTTTCGAGATGATGCTCACCGACGGGGTCAACCGCGGAGAGATCGCGGCGAAGCTTCAGCGCCGCGTGCGCCTGCTGCTGCGCGGCAAGCGGGGGGTGGTGCGGTACTCCGAAGCCGTCCACAGTCTCTACAAGCACAGGAACGCGATCATTCACGCGGGTGTGGTCGATGGACAGTTCCGCATCGCGGACGCGCAGCGTTGCTTCGTGCTGTGCTTCATGGAGCTGGCCAACAGGACGGCACACCTCGCTGCCCGCGAAAGCGAACCCATGCGCACGATGACTGGTGATCTCCCCGACCCGCAGACGGTCTAGCTGTATTGACCCGCAGGGTTGTTGACGCGGGTGATCGGTGGTTGTCCTCTGAGTGCGGTGTGGCGGCGATGGTGGTTGTAGGTGTGGAGGAAGGCGGGGAGCGCTTCGGTTCGTTCCTGGTAGCCGGTGTAGGGCCGCTGGTAGGCCCATTCGTCGAGCAGGGTGCGGTTGAAGCGCTCGACCTTGCCGTTGGTCCGAGGGGGGTACGGATGGGTGCGCTTGTGCGCGATGCCGGATGCGGCCAGGGTGTCGCGCCACAGGTGCGACCTGTAGCGGGAGCCGTTGTCGGTCAGGACGCGTTCGACGGTGATGCCCGGTTCGGCGAAGAACCGCTCGGCGCGTTGCCAGAAGGCGGCGGCGGTCGCCTTGCGTTCGTCGGGGAGGATCTCGCTGCAGGCCAGGCGGGTGTGGTCGTCGACGGCGCTGTGGACGTAGCTGTAGCCGGTCTTCGGTGTTCCGCTCGGGGTCCGTGGGCCGGTGGTGGCGTACTGGTTGCTCTCGCCGGCCTGGCGGTCCGTGACGCGGTGGCCGCCGCCGTCGGGGGTGTTGCCGAGCTTCTTGATGTCGACGTGGAACAGTTCGCCCGGGCGTTCGCGTTCGTAGCGGCGGATGACCTGGCCGGTGGGCCGGTCCATCCATCGCAGCCGGTTCATGCCACGGCGGCTCAGGATCCGGTGGACCGTCGATGCCGGGACGCCGAGGATCGGTCCGATCCGGGCGGGGCCGAGCTCGTGCTCGCATCGTAGTCGGCAGACCTCGGCCTCGATCGTGCCCGTGGTGTGGGGTGGTCCGGGGGCGGCTGGACCGGTCGTGCAGGCCGGCCCCGCCCGCCGCCCGCCACCGGCTGACCCACTTGTGGGCGGTCGTGCGGGAGATGGCCATCTCGGCGGCTACGTGTGCGACCGGGCGTCCGGCCCGGGCGCGTTCGACCAGGAGCTGCCTGCCGTGCACGGTCGGACGGGCGTTGCGGTGGGACACGAAGGCCTCCGGTGCGGTGCAGTCCTAGACAGCTCCACCGCACCGGAGGTCCTTACGTTTGATCAAGCCCGACCACTGTCAACAACGCTTGTGGTCAATAGACCTAGAGGCCTCCGGTTGCGGACATGTATTGGCCCGCAGGACGTCGGAGGCGCCGAGGGCGCGGACGATTCCTCGTTACTCACAGGGTCCCAAGGTCGGCCGTGACAGGGAAAGGCGCGGTGGCCTTCACGGTACCGGTGAACACCTCGCCGTCCCGGTAGGCCCTGTTGGCCGGGTCGAGGACGTAGGTGTAGACGACCGGAACGCCGGTGGCGGACTGCTCGATGCGCCAGTAGAAGGGGATGCCGGCCTTGGCGTATTGGTCCACCTCCACGATCCGGTCGGTGGTCTCTGAGCCCGGGGATACGACCTCGACGACCAGCAGCACGTGCTCGGGGCGGGTGGGTGTGAAGTCGATGGTCTCCGCCCGGTACACGGTGATGTCCGGGCGGCGGTTGGTGAGCGGCACGTCCTGCAAGCGGACGTCGAAGTCCGTGTCGGCGTTCCAGTCTGGGCCCGCGGCGGTGTCCAGGGCATTGGCCAGGACCCGAGCCAGCCGGTTGTGCCGCTTGGAGGCGCTCGCGCTTACGACGATCATCCCGTCCACGATCTCGATGCCGGCGCATTGCTCCTCGGTCCAGGAGTCGTACTGCTCCGCGCTGATCTGCGAGTGCATCCACGCGGGCGCCACCATCTCGGCGGTCATGAAGTACCTCCTTCGAGGATGCGGTGCTGCTCGACTCAGCGTACTGCCCACTTCCAGTCGGGCACCGGCTTTGGGTCGGGGCAGAACCTCCAGCGTCCGCAGGGCGACCTGGGTGCAAAGGGGCGATTAGCATTCGCCACGTGATGGCGTATGAGTGCAAATCGGCCAAGTAGGGCGGGGGCTTGCGGGCCGAACCGGCAGGGCCGCGTCGGCGTGAGAGGCTGGGTCTCATGAACCGGTTGGCTGGTGTGACCTCGCCTTATCTGCTTCAGCACGCGGACAATCCGGTCGACTGGTGGCCGTGGGGACCCGAGGCGTTCGAGGAAGCGAAACGGCGCGATGTACCCGTTCTGCTATCAGTCGGTTACGCTGCGTGTCACTGGTGTCACGTGATGGCGCACGAGTCGTTCGAGGACGAGGCGGTGGCGGCGTTCCTGAACGAGCGGTTCGTGGCGGTGAAGGTGGACCGGGAGGAGCGGCCGGACGTCGACGCGGTGTACATGGAGGCGGTGCAGGCGGCCACGGGGCAGGGCGGGTGGCCGATGACGGTGTTCCTGACGCCGGGGAAGGAGCCGTTCTACTTCGGGACGTACTTCCCGCCGGAGCCGCGGCACGGGATGCCCTCGTTCCGGCAGGTGCTGGAGGGGGTGGACAAGGCGTGGACGGGGCGGCGGGACGAGGTCGGGGAGGTGGCCGGGCGGATCGGTCGGGACCTGGCGGAGCGGGCCTCGGTGTACGGGGTGGGGAGCGGGGTCGCCGGAGTGCCCGGGGCGGGTGAACTGCACGCGGCGGTGGTGGAGTTGACCCGGTCGTTCGACCAGCGGCGGGGCGGGTTCGGCGGGGCGCCCAAGTTCCCGCCGTCGATGGTGCTGGAGTTCCTGCTGCGGCACCACGCCAGGACCGGGTCCGGGGCCGCGCTGCAGATGGTGGAGCGCACCTGCGAGGCGATGGCGCGCGGCGGGATCTACGACCAGTTGGGCGGCGGCTTCGCCCGGTACGCGGTGGACGCGACCTGGACGGTCCCGCACTTCGAGAAGATGCTGTACGACAACGCGCTGCTGCTGCGGGTGTACCTGCACCTGTGGCGGGCCACCGGCGAGCCGCGGGCGCGCCGGGTCGCGCTGGAGACCGCCGACTTCCTGCTGCGCGAACTGCGCACCCCCGAGGGCGGGTTCGCCTCCGCGCTGGACGCCGACTCGCTGGACGCGGCGAGCGGGAGGAACGCCGAGGGCGCCTACTACGCGTGGACGCCGGAGCAGTTGGAGCAGGTGCTCGGGGAGGCGGACGCCGCCCTCGCGGTGGAGCTGTTCGACGTCACCGGGACGTTCGAGCACGGCAGTTCGGTGCTGCAGTTGCTGAAGGACCCGGCGGACGAGGGGAAGTACGCGGAGATCCGGGCCAAGCTGTTCGAGGCCCGGGCCGAGCGCCCCGCCCCCGCCCGGGACGACAAGGTGGTGGCCGCCTGGAACGGCCTGGCGGTCGCCGCGCTCGCCGAGGCCGGCGCGCTGCTGGAGCGTCCCGACCTGGTCGAGGCCGCCGAGCGGGCCGCCGACCTGCTGATCGCCGTCCACCTCACCCCGGAGGGGCGGCTGCTGCGCACCTCCCGGGACGGCCGGGCCGGCGCCAACGCGGGCGTGCTGGAGGACTACGCCGACACCGCCGAGGGCTTCCTCGCCCTGCACGCCGTCACCGGGGAGAGCTCCTGGCTGCAACTGGCCGGGGAACTCCTCGACCTGGTGCTGCTGCACTTCACCGACGAGGCGTCCGGCGCGCTGTACGACACCGCCGACGACGCCGAGCAGCTGATCCGCCGCCCGCAGGACCCGACCGACAACGCCGCCCCGTCCGGGTGGAGCGCCGCCGCCGGCACCCTGCTCACGTACGCCGGGTACACCGGCTCGGCCCGCCACCGCACCGCCGCCGAACGGGCCCTGGGCATCGTCGGCACCCTCGGCCCGCGCGCCCCCCGGTTCACCGGCTGGGGCCTGGCCGTCGCCGAGGCGCTGCTCGATGGCCCCCGCGAGGTCGCCGTGGTCGGCGCCGCGGACGACCCGGCCCGGGCCGCGCTGCACCTGGCCGCGCTGCGTTCCACCGCGCCCGGCGCGGTCGTCGCGGTCGGGGGGCCCGGCGACACCGAGGTGCCGCTGCTCGCCGACCGCCCGCTGCTGGACGGCCGGCCCGCCGCGTACGTGTGCCGGCACTTCGTCTGCGACCGCCCGACCGCGGACGCCGCCGAACTCGCCGAACGGCTGGGCGGGGCGCGGGAGGAGCGGGAGTAGCGGGGAGGGCGGGAGGCGCCGGGGAGGGGAGCGGCGGGGCGCTGGTCGCGCGCGGTGACGGTGGGTCAGGATGGGGCATGGTCTGGACCCTCACCACCACACTGGCCGAATTCCGCGCCGCGGCAGGGGAGTTCCTCGCCGCCGACCCAGTCGGGAACACCGTGCTGCTCACCGTCGTCGAACGGATCGAACGGGACGGCCCGTACGCCTACGGCGGAGCCGCCCCGGACTACGGCTGGTGGCGGGAGCCGGACGGCACCGTCACCGGCGCCACCCTGCGCACCCCGCCGTACGGCCGGCGCCTCGGGCGGATGACCACCGGGGCCGCCGGCGAGCTGGCCCGGGTGCTCGCCGCCTGGGAGGAGACGCTCGGGGCCGTCGGCGGCGGGCGCGAGGAGACGCTCGCCTTCGCCGCCGAGTGGGAGCGCCGCACCGGCCGCGGCTGGATCGTCGAGTCCCACGAACGGCTCTACCGGCTGGGCGAGTTGACGCCTCCGCCGGCGCCTCCGGCCGGCCGGGCCAGGCTCGCCGGGGAGGCGGACCGGGAACTGGCCGTCCAGTGGCTCGGCGCGTTCTGCACCGAGGCCGAGACGCAGCCCCCCGGCGACCTGCGGGCCGACGCGGACCAGCGGATCGCCGCCGGCACCCTGCTGCTCTGGGAGGACGGGGACGGGCGGGTCGCCTCGCTCGCCGGAGCGAGCCCGGCCATCGCCGGGATGTCCCGGATCGGCCCCGTCTACACGCCCCGGGAGCGGCGCGGCCGCGGCTACGCGAGCGCGCTGACGGCGGCGGCGTCCGCCCACGCGCGGGCCCGCGGCGCGGCGGAGGTGCTGCTCTACACCGACCTCGCCAACCCCGTCAGCAACGCGATCTACCAGCGCATCGGCTACGTCCCGGTGGGGGACTCGGTGTACGTGGCCTTCCGGTAGGGGTAGGGGCAGGGGGCGGGGGAGCCCCGGTGGCGCCAACCGGCTCGGTGGGTGAAGGATTTCACTCCCAGTCCCAGCGCAGGCCGAGCAGGCAGGGCGGCAGGTCGGCGGCCACCAGGTGCGCGCAGTGGTGGCCGTCGAGGGTCAACTCCTCGGTCTCCAGCGGGGACTGGCCGGGGGTGCGCTGGCGGAAGCGGTCGCAGCGGACCGGCAGCGCCGCCCGGTCGAAGGTGACCTGCAGGACGTACTGGCCGGCGCCCGCGTTGAAGCCGCGCACGTACTCGTGGCTGGGCCCGTTGGACGGCGCCTCGTCGAAGCCGTAGCCGAGCAGGTGGGTGTCGCCGGTGCGCATCCGGCGGTCCAGCAGCAGTTCGGCGACCAGCAGGTTCGCGGCGCCGTCGCGGCGGATCCGGCCCGGCCGGCAGTTCTCCTCGGCCCGGACCCGGACGCGTTCGATGTCGCAGCCCGGATCGCCCTGGTAGATGGCCAGGTACCGGTCCACGCCGTCGCGGTGCGCGCGCAGCACGTGCTGGGAGTCGCGGCGCAGCAGCCGCCGGTCCGCGCCGACCCGGAGCCGCTCGATGTGGGTGATGGTGTGCAGCCCGGTGTCGGGCGGCCCGGACAGCACGGCGAGCAGCCCGTCCACGGCCTCGGCCGGACTGATCAGGTCCCGGTACGGGCGCACCGGCGGGCCGGCCGGCACCGGCTCGGGGGTGCTGCGGCGGGGGCCGAGCAGCCGGGTCAGCGAGTGCTCGGGGAGGTCCAGCACCTCCTCCAGCGCCGCGACGGCGCGCAGCGACTCGGCCCGCTCCGGCCGGCGCAGCCCCTGCTGCCAGTAGCTGAGGCTGGTCACCCCGACCCGCACGCCGCGCTGCGCCAGCCGCTCGCGCAGCCGGTGCAGGGCGAGGCCCCGGGCGGCGATCGCGGTCCGCAGGGCGAGGTGGAACGGCCCGGTGCGCAGGGCGAGGGCCAGTTCGGACGGTGCGGACGGCTGCTGCATGGCCAGCTCCTCGATCGACCGGGGATCGACCGTGAATATTCACACCTCCGGGCCGCCCTGTCACCGGCCCGGACGATATCCGCGCTGCCCAGGGCCGCCGCGTTCACACCGCAGCCGGGCCCGTTCACACCCCGACCGCCGTACGGGGAACGGCCGTTGACCTGCGGACCGGCCCGGCCGGATGCTCTTCCCGCGCCGTCCGGACGTCGCCCCCCCACATCCACTCCTCGCCCCTGCCAGGAGGACAACCCCCATGCCACACCTCCCGATCCGGCTGCGTCGGACGGTCGCCGCACTCGCCCTGGGCATCCTCGCCCCGGCGCTGAGCGCGGCCGCCACCACCCCCGCCCTGGCCGCCACCGCTCCCACGGCCGACGCCCCCGCCGCCCAGGCCCCCGCCGCCGCCCAGGCCCCCGCCGCCGTCCAGGCTCCCGCCCCCGCCGCCGCCGCCGTCCAGGCTCCCGCGCTGGCCGGCACCTCGCGGATCCTCGACCTCACCATGCAGGCCCAGCAGCAGACCAACTGGTGCTGGGCGGCCAGCGGCAACACCATCGCCACCTACTACGGCTACACCTACAGCCAGAACCAGTTCTGCAACCTGGCGTTCGGCCGCTCCGTCAACTCCACCTGCCCCAACAGCCAGGCCAGCCTGGCCGAGGTGCAGAACGCGCTGTACCGGATCGGCATCAGCACCGGCTCGTACGTCAACGGGTACCTGCGCTACGCCACCGTGCAGGGCGAGATCGACGCCGGCCGGCCGGTCGAGACCCGGATCCAGTGGAGCTCCGGCGGCGGCCACATGAACGTCCTCTACGGCTACGACGCCGGGAGCAACTGGCTGTACTGGGGCGACCCGTGGCCGTCCGACTACCGCTACAACTGGGGCGACTACAACTACTACGTGAGCAACGGCTCCTTCTCCTGGACCCACTCCCTGTACCGGATCGGCGCGTGAGGAGACCCGTCATGAGCAATCACCGCGTCCACGCCACCCGCACCGCGACCGCCCTCGCGGCCGTCGCCCTCGCCGCCGTCGTCCTCGTTCCGGCGGCGCACGCCGCCGACACCCCCGCCGCGCTCGGCTCCGGTGAGCTGGCCGCCGCCCGCAGCGCCACTCAACAGCCTGACGTGCTCGACAAGTTGGGGCAGTTCTTCGCCCGCAAGGGGGTGCCGCCCACCCAGCAGCTCGGGATCAGCGCCGCCGACGAGGCCAGGGCGGCCGTCGCCGCCGCGCCCCGGCTCACCGGCGACACCGTGCCCGTCTACACCCTCTCCGCCGCCTTCGTCGCGGGCCGGTCCGGCACCCCGGTCGCCGAGGCCGGGTTCACCGCGACGGCGGCCGTCGCCGCGGACGGACAGCGCGCCTCGGTCTGGACCGCCGAGCAGAACGGCGGCTGGCGGGTCGTCAACATCGCCTCCGGCAGCGACGAGACCGACTACGCGGCCCGGGCCGCGGCGGACGGCGGCACCGCCTTCCGCGAGCCGCAGATCGGTGCCTGGTACGAGGTCAAGGGCGACCGCGTCCTCCCGCTCGACGATGACGCCCGCCGCTCGGTCGGTGCCCGCGGCACCACCGTCGCCGCGTACCAGCAGCTCGTCCACCAGCGCTACGGGGACAAGCTGCCCGGCTCCGGGTACGACGCCTCCGGCAAGGCGGGCGGCTTCGAGGCGGCGGCGGGCAGCGCGGGCAGCATGACCGCTCCGGTCGTCGCCGGTGCCGCGGTCGGGCTCACCGCGCTGGCCGGCACCGCGTTCGGCCTGCGGCGGCGCAAGGTCCGCGTCAAGTAGTAGCGGGGAAACAGGGCCCGGGGCGGCCGCAGGTGCGGGACGTGGCCTGCGGTCGCTTCGGGCTGCTGTTCTTCAACGGCACGCAGCAGCACGGACTCTCCGACGGGCTCCGGCCGGCAGCAGCGCGGACCCGCCGTTCCCCGGGCCCCGGACGGGGCTGCTCCGGCGAGGGGCGGTCAGGAGGAGCCCGCGAAGGTGCGGCGGTAGGCGAGGGGGGAGACGCCGATCGCGCTGTGCAGGTGCTGGCGGAGCGAGACGGGGTTGGCGAAGCCGACCCGGGTGGCGATCTGGTCGACGGTCAGGTCGGTGGCTTCCAGCAGGTGGCGGGCCAGGGCGACGCGCTGCTGGGTGAGCCAGCGGCCGGGGCTCTGGCCGGTCTCCTCCTGGAAGCGGCGGGCGAAGGTGCGGGTGCTCATGGCGGCGTGGGCGGCGAGTTCGGCCAGGGTGAGCGGGTGGTGGAGCCGGGTGAGGGCCCAGTCCCGGGTGGCGGAGGTGCCGGTGCTGCCGGTGCTGGGGACGGGCCGTTCGATGTACTGGGCCTGGCCGCCGTCGCGCCAGGGCGGGACGACGCAGATCCGGGCGGCGCGGTTGGCGACGGCGGAGCCGTGGTCGCGGCGCAGGACGTGCAGGAAGAGGTCGACGCCGGCGGCCGCGCCCGCCGAGGTGAGGACGTCCCCGTCGTCGACGAACAGCACGTCCGGGTCGAGCCGGACCCGCGGGAAGAGGGCGCGGAAGTGGTCGGCGAGGGCCCAGTGGGTGGTGGCGGGGCGGTCGTCGAGCAGGCCGGCGGCGGCCAGCGCGTAGGCGCCGGTGCAGATCGAGATCAGCCGGGTGCCGGGCCGGACCAGGGCGAGCGCGGCGGTCACGGCGGGGTCGGGCACGGGGCTGGTGGGGACGGGCGCGAACGGCGGGACCACCACGGTGTCGGCCTCGGCGAGGACCTCGGGCCCGTGGTCGGGGGTGAGGCCGAAGTCGGCGTCGGTGCGGACGGGCCGTCCGTCCACGGTGCAGGTGGACAGCCGGTAGAGCCCGTCGGTGCTGCCGAACACCCTTCGGGGGATGCCCAGTTCGAACGGGTACACGCCGTCCAGGGCGAGCACGGCGACCCGGTGCGGGGCGGGCCCGGAACCGGAACCGGACGGCGGGGCGGACGGCGGGGCGCACAGCGGGTCGGTGGCCATGGCGGACCTCCTGGCAGGATCCCATCGGACGGTGACCATCTTGCCACTCGCGGCGGGCCGTCCGCGCCCAGCAGGCTGGGGCCATGACGAACGACACGACGAACCAGGTGCCCACCATGCGCGCGATCAGCCAGGACGTCCTCGGCGGCCCCGAGGTGCTGCGGGTGGTGGAGCGCCCCCGCCCGGAGCCGGGCCCGAGCCAGGTGCTGGTCCGGGTGCGGGCGGCCGGCCTGAACCCGACCGACTGGAAGCACCGGCAGTCGGGCCTCTTCCTCGGGCAGCCCCCGTTCGTGCTGGGCTGGGACGCGGCCGGCACGGTCGAGGCGGTCGGCCTCGGCGTGACCCTGTTCGCGCCGGGCGACGAGGTGTTCGGCATGCTGCCCTACCCGCACGGGGTCGGCTCGCACGCCGAGTACGCGGTCGGCCCGGCCCGGGCCTTCGTCCGCCGCCCCGCCTCGGTCGACCTGGAACAGGCGGGCGCGCTGCCGCTGGCCGCGCTGACGGCCTGGCAGGCGCTGGTGGACACCGCGCAGGTGCGGGCCGGGGACCGGGTGCTGGTGCACGCCGCGGCCGGCGGGGTCGGTCACCTGGCGGTGCAGATCGCCAAGGCCCGCGGCGCGTACGTGATCGGCACCGCCAGCGCGGGCAAGCACGACTTCCTGCGCCGGATCGGGGTGGACGAGCCGGTCGACTACCGGACGGTCGACTTCGCCGAGGCGGTGCGCGACGTGGACGTCGTGCTGGACACCATCGGCGGCGACTACCAGCTGCGCTCACTGCGCACGCTGCGCCGGGGCGGGCTGCTGGTGTCGATCCTGCCGTCCCCGGCCGAGGGCCTGGCCGAGGAGGCGGCCCGGCTCGGGGTGCGGACCTCGCTGCTGCTGGTGGAGGCCGACCACGCGGGCATGACGGCGGTCGCCGACCTCGCCGAGCGCGGCCTGCTGCGGGCCGAGATCGCCGGGACGTTCCCGCTGGCCGACGCCGCCAAGGCGCACGAGGTGGGCGACGGCGGGCGGGTGGCCGGCAAGCTGGTGCTGCTGGTGGACTGATCCCGGCCGCAGCCCCGCCGCACCCCCGCCGCACCCCCGATCCGGCCCCGGCTCGGCCCCCGGCGCCGACTCCGGTCAGCGGGCGCCGAGTTCCTGGAGGTGCTGGAGGGAGCGGAGGGCCTGGTCGATCAGGTCGGCGAGGTCGTCCCGGCCGCCGTGGTCGGCCCAGTACAGCGAGGTCTCGGTGAGCGCGGCGGAGATCGCCGCGGCGGTGATCCGCAGTTCGAGGGTGGCGGCGTCCAGGCCGGTCCGCTCGGCGAGCAGGTCGAGCAGCATGCCGCGCGGCTGGCCGGACCCCTCCAGCATCCGGACCCGGACGGACGGGACCGAGGAGGCCAGCCGCATCCGCTCGTACAGTTCGGTGCGCTCCTCCTCGGCGAGCATCCGCCGGACCAGCCCGACCAGCACCTCGCGGGCCGAGGTCAGGAAGGGCTCGTCCTTCGGGCGGGCCCGGATCGCGTCGGCCATCAGCGGGTCGTACTCGTCGGTGAGCAGCAGGTCCTCCTTGACCGGGAAGTACCGGAAGAAGGTGGACGGGGAGACCTCCGCCGCGGCCGCGATCTGGTCGACGGTGGTGGCCTCCCAGCCCTGCTCGGTGAAGAGCCGCAGCGCCTCCCGGCGCAGGGTCTGGCGGGTCTTCAGCTTCTTGCGTTCGCGCAGCGACAGCGGAGCCGCGGCCAGCTCCTCCAGCGAACCGGGCGCGCCGGGAGAACCGGCAGCGCCCGGCGCACCGGCAGCACCCGGCGTCCCGGTCGCGCCGTGGGCGGAGTCGGACGGTCGGGGCCGGGCGCTGCGCGGGGTGGTCATGCGGACGATTCTCCGGGATCGCCCGCCGCCGCGGCCACCGGCCGCACCGGAGAGCCGGGTCCCGGGGCGGCGGGGGCCGGTTCGGAGTCGGGCGCGGGGCCCGCGCCGGGGGCCGCGGCCGGGTCGGTGCCGGGCATCCGGGCCGCGACCAGGACGGCGGAGAGCGCCGCGAGGATCCCGGCGACCAGCATCACCAGGGTCATGCCGTGCAGGTAGGCGCCGTGCGCGGACGCGGCCAGCGCCGGGTCGCCGATCCGCTCGGCGACCGCGTCGGCGGCGGTCACCGAGCCGCGGGCCAGGTGCGCGGCGGGTTCGGGCACGGCGCCGGTGTCGAGCCGGTCGCGGTACCCGGCGGCGAGCAGGGCGCCGAAGACGGCGATCCCGACCGCGCCGCCGACCTGGCGGAGCGTCTGGACCAGGCCGGAGCCGACCCCGGCCCGGGCGGGCGGCAGCAGGAGCAGCGCGGAGGCGGTCGCGGTGATCAGCACCAGGCCGAGCCCGGCGCCGAACAGCGGCAGCCACAGCGCCGTCCAGCCGTAGCCGTCGTCGGCCGTGGTGCGGCTGCCGAGCAGCAGGGCCAGGGCGGTCAGCAGCAGTCCGGCGCTGATCACCCCGCGCGGGGCGAAGCGGCGCACCAGCGGTTCGCCGAGCCGGGAGGCGGCCAGCAGGCCGCCCATCATCGGCATCAGGCGCAGCCCGCTGCCGAGCGCGTCGGTGCCCAGCACGCTCTGGAAGTAGGCGGGCAGCACGAAGAAGCCGCCGAGCAGGACGACCGAGACCAGGGTGACGGCGGTGCTGCACCAGCGGAACACCGGTTCGGCGAGCAGGCGCAGGTCCAGCATCGGGTGCTCGCGGCGGCCGCTGCGCAGCACCAGCCAGGTCAGTGCGAGCAGGGCTCCGGCCAGGGCGCCGAGCACCCGGCCGTCGCCCCAGCCGAGGTCGCCGCCCTCGATGACGCCCCAGGTCAGCGCGGACAGGCCGCCGGCGGCGAGGAGCGCGGCGAGCGGGTCGATCCGGGGCGCGGACGGGTCGGCGGACTCGGGGAGCAGCAGCAGGCAGGCGACGGTGCCCAGCAGCACCAGCGGCACGTTGATCAGGAAGATCGAGCCCCACCAGTAGTGGCGCAGCAGCAGCCCGCCGACGATCGGGCCGAGCGGGACGCCGATCGCGGTCATGGTGGTCAGCAGGGCGGTGGCGCGGCGCTGTTCGGCGGGCGGGAAGACGGCGGGGACGACCGCCATCGACATCGGCATCACGAACGCGGCGGCCAGGCCCATCACCGCCCGGGCGGCGATCAGTTCGCCGGGGCCGGAGGCGAGGGTGCCGAGCAGCGAGGCCGCGCCGAACAGGCCGAGGCCGAGGACCAGGGTGCGGCGGCGGCCGAAGCGGTCGCCGAGCAGTCCGGCGGGCAGCAGCGCGGCGGCGAACACCACCGTGTAGGCGTCGACGATCCACTGCTGTTGCCCGGTGCCGGCCTCCAACTGCCTGGCCAGGTCGGGCAGGGCGACGTTCAGCACGGTGGTGTCGAAGCCGATGACGAGCACGCTGAGCGCGACCGCGACCAGGGCGATCCAGCGGCGCGGGTGGGGTGGGGCGGGGGACGGTGCTTGGGGCGCGGGCATGCGGAGCCTCCATCCGGTAGTTTCTCTCAAATGAGAGTAACTATCAAAAGATGGCCACCGTCAAGCGAAGAGCCCCCTGCGGGATCCCCGCCTCTGTTGTTGACGCGTTGTTGATCCCCTGTTCTCCCGCGGGGCGCGCTGAACATGTCACTGTAGGTGGGGAGTTCCCTGACGGAGTGTCAGGAGACCTGTCGGCCGGCGGGAGGTTTGCCGATGGAGTACGGAGCGGCGCGGTTCTGGAGCGGCGTGGTCGGTGTGCTGGCCGCGCTGGCGGTCATAGCCGGGTACCTGATCGGCGGGGCCCGCCTGGTGTGGGCGGTCTCCGCGGTCGAGGTGCTGGCGGTGATGGCCTGGGTCGGGTACCGGTTCCGGGGGCGGGCCCACCAGCGGGCGGCAGGCGAAGGGCCCGACTCGGCGCACTGCGAGCGCTGCCGTCGGGCCCGGGAGCGGCTGGAGTCCAAGGCCCAGCCGGTTCGCCGCTGAGGGGGGTCAGGTGGTGGCGGCGTACGCCACCAGCGAGACCCCCACGTACTGCACGATGAACGCGCCCAGGGTGAAGGCGTGGAAGACCTCGTGGAAGCCGAACCAGTGCGGTGACGGGTTCGGGCGCTTGAGGCCGTAGACCACGCCGCCGACGGTGTAGAGCACGCCGCCGACGACGATCAGCGTCACCACGGCGGGGCCGCCCTTGTGCAGGAAGTCCGGCAGGAAGAACACCGCCGCCCAGCCGAGGGCGACGTAGCACGGGGTGTAGAGCCAGCGCGGCGCGCCGACCCAGAACACCCGGAACGCGATCCCGGCCAGCGCGCCGCCCCAGACCAGCCAGAGCAGCACCTGCTGCCGCGCGCCGTCCAGCAGCAGCATGGTGAACGGGGTGTACGTCCCGGCGATGATCAGGAAGATGTTGGCGTGGTCGAGCCGGCGCAGCACCGCCTCGCCGCGCGGACCCCAGGTGAAGCGGTGGTAGACCGCGCTCACCCCGAACAGCATCCAGGCGCTCACCGAGTAGACGACGCAGGCGACCCGCGCCGCCGTCGAGTCGGCCAGGCAGATCAACACGATTCCGGCGGCCAGGGCGGCCGGGAACATCCCGGCGTGCAGCCAGCCACGCCACTTGGGCTTCACGAGCTCCAGTGCATCCGCGGTCATGGGCAGCATCTTACGGAACCGTAGGTTACTCGCGCGTAGTGAAGTGGGCACTCTCACTTCTGTCCTTAATGTACAAATGGCGCTGCGTGATCAAGGTCTCCTCGGGGCAGGCGTGGGGTGTCCGTGGCCCCTTGAACCAGACACTGTGGAGTAAAAATCTCGTCAATGCCGCCAATTCGACGAAGAGGCAGTGTCGAACCGGGTCTACCGTGTAACCACCCTCAACCCCCGCGATGCCGTCTCCTGGCCGAGATGGTGTGAAACGGAGCGATCGTGCCGCCTCAGATCTCCGCACTCGCCGAGTCCGCGCCCACCCGCCACCAGCGCCTGGTGGACTGGGTCAACGAGATTGCCGACCTCACCCAGCCGGACCGCGTGGTCTGGTGCGACGGCTCGGAGGAGGAGTACCACCGCCTCGCCGAGCAGCTGGTCGCCCAGGGCACCTTCACCAGGCTCGACCCGGCCAAGCGTCCCAACTCCTACTACGCGGCCTCCGACCCGTCCGACGTCGCCCGCGTCGAGGACCGCACCTTCATCTGCTCCGAGCGCGAGCAGGACGCCGGCCCGACCAACCACTGGAAGGCCCCCGCCGAGATGCGGCGGCTCTTCTCGGGCGAGGACGGCCTGTTCCGCGGCGCGATGCGCGGCCGCACCATGTACGTGGTGCCGTTCTCGATGGGCCCGGTCGGCTCCCCGCTGGCCGCGTACGGCGTCGAGGTCACCGACTCCGCGTACGTGGCCGTCTCGATGCGCGTGATGACCCGGATGGGGCAGGCCGTGCTCGACCAGCTGGGCGAGGACGGCGAGTTCGTCAAGGCCGTGCACACGGTCGGCGCCCCGCTCGCCGAGGGCCAGGACGACGTGCCGTGGCCGTGCAACGGCACCAAGTACATCTCGCACTTCCCGGAGACCCGGGAGATCTGGTCCTACGGCTCCGGCTACGGCGGCAACGCCCTGCTCGGCAAGAAGTGCTACGCGCTGCGGATCGCCTCCACCATGGCCCGCGACGAGGGCTGGCTGGCCGAGCACATGCTGATCCTCAAGCTCACCCCGCCGTCCGGCGAGGTCAAGTACGTCGCCGCCGCCTTCCCGTCCGCCTGCGGCAAGACCAACCTGGCGATGCTCCAGCCGACCATCCCCGGCTGGAAGGTCGAGACGATCGGCGACGACATCGCCTGGATGCGCTTCGGCGCCGACGGCCGGCTCCACGCGATCAACCCGGAGGCCGGGTTCTTCGGCGTCGCCCCCGGCACCGGCGAGGAGACCAACGCCAACGCGATCAAGACCCTCTGGGGCAACACCGTCTTCACCAACGTCGCGCTCACCGACGACGGCGACGTGTGGTGGGAGGGCCTCACCGAGCAGCCGCCCGCGCACCTCACCGACTGGCGCGGCGACGACTGGACGCCCGCCTCCGGCACCCCCGCCGCCCACCCGAACGCGCGGTTCGCCGTCCCCGCCGCGCAGTGCCCGACCATCGCCCCCGAGTGGGAGGACCCGGCCGGCGTCCCGATCTCGGCGATCCTGTTCGGCGGCCGCCGGGCCACCGCCGTCCCGCTGGTCACCGAGTCCTTCGACTGGCAGCACGGCGTCTTCCTCGGCGCCAACATCGCCTCCGAGAAGACCGCCGCCGCCGAGGGCACCGTCGGCGAGCTGCGCCGTGACCCGTTCGCGATGCTGCCGTTCTGCGGCTACAACATGGGCGACTACTTCGCGCACTGGCTGAAGGTCGGTGCCGACGCGGACGCCGCCAAGCTGCCGAAGATCTACTACGTCAACTGGTTCCGGAAGGACGCCGGCGGCCGGTTCGTCTGGCCCGGCTACGGCGAGAACAGCCGCGTCCTGAAGTGGATCGTCGAGCGGCTGGAGGGCACCGCGGCGGGCGTCGAGACGCCGATCGGCGTGCTGCCCGAGGCCGACGGCTTCGACCTGGACGGGCTGGAGCTCTCCGCGGCCGACCGCGAGCTGCTGTTCACCGTCGACCGGGAGATCTGGAAGCAGGAAGCCGCGCTCGTCCCGGCCCACCTGGAGCTGTTCGGCACGCACACGCCGCCGGAGCTGTGGGAGGAGTACCGGGCGCTGGTCAAGCGGCTTGGCGACTGACCCGGCAGTGGCGAAACGTTCGCCCCGCGTCCCGGAAGGGGCGCGGGGCGTCGTCGTGCGTGGCCGCGGCGACGGCTACGGCTGCGCGTAGCCGGCCAGGAAGTCGCCGATCCGGGTGACCGCGTCCGTGATGTCCTCCGGGCGCGGCAGCGTGACCAGCCGGAAGTGGTCCGGGTCGGGCCAGTTGAACCCGGTGCCCTGGACGATCAGGATCCGCTGCGAGCGCAGCAGGTCCAGCACCATCTGCGCGTCGTCCTTGATCTTGTAGACCTGCGGGTCGAGCCGCGGGAAGGCGTACAGCGCGCCCTTCGGCTTCACGCAGGAGACGCCGGGGATCTCGTTCAGCAGCTTGTACGCGGCGTCCCGGGAGGCGAGCAGCCGGCCGCCGGGCAGGATCAGGTCCCGGATCGACTGCCGGCCGCCGAGCGCCGCGGCGACCGCGTGCTGGGCGGGCATGTTGGCGCACAGCCGCATCGAGGCCAGCACGTTGAGGCCCTCGATGTAGGAGCGGGCCCGGTGCCGGTCGCCGGAGAGCACCATCCAGCCGGAGCGGAAGCCCGCCACCCGGTAGGACTTGGACATGCCGTTGAAGGTGACGCAGAACAGGTCCGGCGCCAGGGTGGCCAGCGGGGTGTGCTCCACGCCGTCGTAGAGGATCTTGTCGTAGATCTCGTCCGCGTAGATCACCAGCTTGTGGCGGCGGGCGAGTTCGGCGATCCCCTCCAGCAGCTCGCGCGGGTACACCGCGCCGGTGGGGTTGTTGGGGTTGATCACCACGATCGCCCGGGTCCGGTCGGTGACCTTCGCGGCGATGTCGGCCAGGTCCGGGTACCACTCGGCCTGCTCGTCGCAGCGGTAGTGCACCGCCGTGCCGCCGGCCAGCGACACCGAGGCGGTCCACAGCGGGTAGTCGGGCGCCGGGACCAGCACCTCGTCGCCGTCGTCGAGCAGCGCGGTCATGGCGAGCTGGATCAGCTCGGACACGCCGTTGCCCAGGTAGACGTCCTCGACCGACAGCCCGTGCAGGCCGCGCTCCTCGTAGTGCATGACCACGGCGCGGCGCGCCGACAGCAGGCCCTTCGAATCACCGTAGCCGTGCGCGGAGTTGAGGTTGCGGAGGATGTCCTGGAGGATCTCGGGCGGCGCCTCGAAGCCGAACGCGGCGGGGTTGCCGGTGTTCAGCTTCAGGATGCGGTGGCCCTGCTCCTCCAGCCGCATCGCCTCGTCGAGCACCGGACCGCGGATGTCGTAGCAGACATTGGCGAGCTTGCTGGACTGGATGACCTGCATACCCGCTTACTTTACGGCCGCGTTACGCCGATCACCGAGTGCTGTTCGCCACCTGGACACGGACGGGCGAACGGCCGCCGGACGGTAGGGTCGCGGCGGACCGACGGCGCAGGACCGACCGGGGGAGGGCCGGATGTTCGGGGCAGTGGTCGGAGCCGTGCTGGGACTGCTCGCGGGCGCACCGCTGCGGGCGGCGGTGACGCGCTTCGCGGTGCCGGCCGGCGAACCGCCGCGCAGCTGCCTGCCCACCCCGCTGGGCCGGTGCCTGCGGCACGGCGAGCTGCTCGGCCCGCCGCCGCTGGCGGTCGAGGCCGCCGCCGCGGCGCTCGGCGCGGCCCTGGGCGCCTGGGCGCCCGCCCGCTGGCTGCCCGTACTGGTCTGGCTGACCCTGTTCGGCACCGTGCTGGGCTTCGTGGACGCCGTGGTGAAGCGGCTGCCGGACGCGCTCACCCTGCCGCTGTTCCTGGGCATCGCCGTGCTGGTGCCGCTCACCGACCACCACCCGGCGGTCTGGCGGCGCTGCGCGCTGGCGGCCGTCGGCCTCGGACTGTTCTACCTGCTGCTGGCGCTGCTGGGCCCGATGGGCCTGGGCGACGTCAAACTGGCGCCGAGCCTGGGCGCCGTCCTCGGCCTGGCGGGCTGGCGGACGGTGTACGCGGGCCTCCTCTACACCTGGCTGCTCGCCGCGCTCTGGGCGGTGGCGCTGCTGGTGCTGCGCCGGGCCGGGCGGCGCAGCGAGCTGGCGTTCGGCCCGGCGATGCTGCTGGGCACCCTGGCGGCGGTGCTGGCGGCGGCCGGGAGCTGACCGGACCGGGGCCCGACTCCCCCGCGGCGAAGGGGAAATGGGCGGGGCCCGCCGTACCCCAGCGGTACGGCGGGCCCCTGTGCGTGCACCTACCCCACCCTCAAGGAGCGGTGCACTGGTCCTCGGTGGTTACTGCATGTTGTGCGCGAAGGCGCCGACGTTGTTGGAGAAGTCGTTGCCGTTGTTGGCGTCCCAGTTGGTCGACCAGGTCATCGCGCCGCGGATGGTCGGCCACTTGGCCGGCGGGACGAAGGAGCCGCAGTGGTTGCCGGTGGCCAGGCAGTCCAGCGCGTTGTTCACCACGGTGGAGTTGACGTAGCCGCCGCCCGCCGCCTTGGTGGAGGCCGGGACGCCGATGCCGACCTGGTCCGGACGCAGACCGCCCTGGATGTGGGTGCAGACCTGCGCGGTGATGAAGTCGATGGTGCCCTGGGTGTACACCTTGCCGTCGCAGCCGTTCATGCCGCCCGAGTTGTAGAACTGGGTGTTGACGACGGTCAGGATGTCCTTGGTGGCGAGCGCCAGCTGGAAGTACGCACCGGCGGTGGAGTACATGCCGATGGTCTCGGGAGCCATGGTCAGGATGAAGTTCGGGCCGACCTTGGCCGCCAGGGTGTGCAGCGCCTGCGCCATGTAGGTGGAGTTGACGCCGTTCTCCAGGTCGACGTCGATGCCGTCGAAGCCGTACTGCTGGATCAGCTTGTAGGCCGAGTCGGAGAACGCGGTGGCGGCGGCGGAGCTGCCGACCGAGATGGCGCCGTTCTGGCCGCCGATGGAGAGGACGACCTTCTTGCCGGCCGCGTGCTTGGCGGCGATGTCGGCCTTGAAGTCGGCGTCGGTGTAGCCGCCGAGCTTGGTGGCCAGCGCCGGGTCCAGGGTGAAGGAGATGCCGCCCTGGGTGGTGGTCGCGTCGGCGAAGGAGACCGCGATGATGTCGTACGCGGACTGCACGTCGCGCAGCTTCTGCACGGTCGAGCCGTTGTCGAAGTTCTGCCAGTAGCCGGTCAGGACGTGCTTCGGCAGGCTGCTGTTCGACGGCGGGTTGCTGGTGCTCGACGAGGCGGACGGCGACGGCGAGGAGGACGCCGACGGGGAGGCGCTCTGCGAGGGGGAGGCCGACGCGGAGGGCGAGGCGCTCTTGGACGGCGACGCGGAGGCCGACGGCGAGGCCGAGGTGGCGGAGCCCGACGGGGTCGGGGAGGCGGTGCCGCCCGGGCCGATCAGCTGGATGTCGTCCGCGTAGTAGGTGGGCTGGCCGTACCACCCGTGCACGTACAGGGTGACGCTGGTGGTGCTGGCGCCGGTGGTGAAGCTGGTGTTCAGCTGGTTCCAGGCGCTCTGCGCGGACCAGGTGGACGGGTCGGTGCCGCCGGTGCCGCGGGCGCCCAGGTAGACGTACTGGCCCTGGACCCAGCCGTTCAGCGTGTAGGCCGTGTTGGGGAGGACCGAGACGGTCTGGGTGCACTCGGCGGTGTCGCCCGCGCCGGGGGTGGCGGCCAGCGCGCCGGTGCCCGAGTGCACCGGGGTGGAGACCGCGGCGGTGCTGCCGACGCAGGACCAGCCGGACAGGCCGGAGTCGAAGCCGCCGTTGTTGACCAGGTTGCCGACGGCGGCGTTCGCGCCGCCCGCGGTCAGCGCCAGGCCGGTGCCGGCCAGGGCGATCGCGGTGGCGGTGGCGAGGACCGCGGGCATCTTGTTGCGGCGCCGGTGGGACGGCTGCTGCAGGGTACGGGCCATGACAGGCTCCAGTGCAGGAGTGGGGGTGTGGGTGTGGGAGGCACGCTGGGAGACGTCGGGGGAGAGCCGCCGCGGTGGGGGTCGCGGCGGCTCCGCTGTGGGGGAGGGTCCGCTGTGGTGCTGACCACACGCTGGACTAGACCAATGGCAAGCGTCAAGACCCGGAATCCGGTTTAGGGGCCGTTTAAGGATTCGGATACCGTTCCGTAGCTTGTCCCGTGCGCGCACCGTGACAAGACCGGTACCAGCGGTTTTGCCCCGCGCAAACCGGGGCGGAGTAGGCTGCCGCAGGGATTTCGCACCCGGAGCAATCAGCACGGAGGGGCCGTTCACGATGGGTCTGCGCGATGTGGTGGAACGGACGCCGGGGCTGCGCACCCTGCTGGAGCGGGCCTACCGGCTCTACGGCCGCCGGGTCGAGGTGCACCTGGCCAACACCCCGCGCCACATCGGCGTGATCCTGGACGGCAACCGGCGCTGGGCGAAGGCCACCGGCGGCACCACCGCCTACGGGCACCAGCGCGGCGCCGACAAGATCAGCGAGTTCCTGGGCTGGTGCGAGGAGACCGAGGTCCGGGTGGTCACCCTCTGGATGCTCTCCACCGACAACCTGGCCCGCCCCGCCGAGGAGCTCGTCCCGCTGCTCGGCATCATCGAGGACACCGTGCAGGGCCTGGCCGAGGCCGGCCGCTGGAGGGTCCACCCGGTCGGCGCCCTCGACCTGCTGCCCGCCCGCACCGCCGGGGTGCTCAAGCAGGCCGCCCAGGACACCGAGCAGGTGGACGGGCTGACCGTCAACGTGGCGATCGGCTACGGCGGCCGCCAGGAGATCGCCGACGCCGTCCGCTCGCTGCTGCAGGAGCACGCCGGCCGCGGCACCTCGATCGAGGAGCTCGCCGAGGTCCTCGACGTCGAGCACATCGCCGAGCACCTCTACACCAAGGGCCAGCCCGACCCGGACCTGGTGATCCGCACCTCCGGCGAGCAGCGGTTGTCCGGTTTCCTGCTCTGGCAGTCCGCGCACAGCGAGTTCTACTTCTGCGAGGCGTACTGGCCGGCCTTCCGGAAGGTCGACTTCCTCCGGGCGCTGCGCGACTACCAGCTGCGCAACCGGCGGATGGGGCGCTGACCGCGGGTCAGGCTCACCTACCCCTGGGGCGGGTGGGAAAACGTTCACCCGTAGTGATCCCGCCGTTCGCTCCGGCGCGAATGCGATGCCCCTCGCCTGGGAACACTCCCTTCAGACCGTCCCCCCGGCCAGCGGGGCCGCGGGGACCGGTGGGCCGCGGGTGACGTCGGGTCACCCGCTCTGGAGGGCTAGTGGTCAGTTCCAAGAGCCGCCGGACACCTGACCGGCGCACGTACGTCCTCGACACCAGCGTGCTCCTGGCCGACCCCCTCGCGATGACGCGGTTCGAGGAGCACGAAGTGGTCCTCCCGGTCGTCGTGGTGACGGAGTTGGAGGCCAAGCGCCACCATCCGGAGCTGGGCTACTTCGCCCGTCAGGCGCTGCGGATGCTGGACGACTACCGGATCCGGCACGGCCGGCTGGACGAACCGATCCCGGTCGGCGAGCTCGGCGGCACCATCCGGGTCGAGCTGAACCACTCGGACACCTCGATCCTCCCGGCCGGCTACCGGGTCGGCGGCGGCGAGGCGGACACCCGGATCCTCGCGGTCGCCCGCAACCTGCAGGCCGAGGGGTACGACGTCACCGTCGTCTCCAAGGACCTGCCGCTGCGGATCAAGGCGAGCTCGGTCGGCCTGCTGGCCGAGGAGTACCGGGCCGAGCTGGCGATCACCTCCGGCTGGACGGGCATGACCGAACTGCACGTCCCCGCCGACCAGGTGGACCAGCTGTTCGCCGGCCAGGAGCACGCCCTGCAGGTGGAGGGCGCCGAGCAGCTCCCGGTGCACACCGGCCTGGTGCTGCACTCCGAGCGCGGCCGGGCGCTGGGCCGGGTGGCCCCCGACGGCCGGGTGCAGCTGGTGCGCGGCGACCGCGAGGCGTTCGGCCTGCGCGGCCGCAGCGCCGAGCAGCGGATCGCCCTCGACCTGCTGCTCGACCCGGAGATCGGCATCATCTCGATGGGCGGCCGGGCCGGCACCGGCAAGTCCGCGCTCGCCCTGTGCGCCGGACTCGAAGCCGTCCTGGAGCGCCGCCAGCACCGCAAGGTGATGGTGTTCCGCCCGCTGTACGCGGTCGGCGGCCAGGAGCTCGGCTACCTGCCCGGCAGCGAGGCCGAGAAGATGGGCCCCTGGGCGCAGGCGGTCTTCGACACCCTCTCCGCCGTCACCACGCCGGACGTGATCGAGGAGGTCATCTCCCGCGGGATGCTGGAGGTCCTGCCGCTCACCCACATCCGCGGCCGCTCGCTGCACGACGCCTTCGTGATCGTCGACGAGGCGCAGTCGCTGGAACGGAACGTGCTGCTCACGGTGCTCTCCCGGATCGGCCAGAACTCCCGGGTGGTGCTCACCCACGACGTCGCCCAGCGGGACAACCTGCGGGTCGGCCGGTACGACGGAGTGGTGGCCGTGGTCGAGAAGTTGAAGGGCCACCCGCTGTTCGCCCACATCACGCTCACGCGTTCGGAGCGCTCGCCGATCGCCGCACTGGTGACCGAGATGCTGGAGGACATCCAGCCCTAGGCATAACCGGACAGAACGTGGCAAAGGGGCCTGGCGCATAGCGTCAGGCCCCTGCGCTGTCAGTCGAACTGACGTCGGCTCGACCGCCCGCCGACCAAAGCCGCAGGTCGAAAAGTTTGTGAGATCCGCCACGGCACAGGGAATTGCGTAGACATACCCGCGTGCGGCATGGTGAGGGTTCTGTCAGGCCCCGCGCACGGCAATGCACGCCCGGCAACTCCGGTCGGCGGGCGGAAAACTGAACACCGCAGAGCCGTGCGCCGCTCGATCCAGTCGCAGTCCCGGGCATCCGTCCGGGAGGCGGTTGAGCCCGTGCCTCCCGTGACCAGCGTTCGACGGAGGCCAGTGCCAGGGGCAGATACGCGCCCGTACGGTCACAGGACGGGCGACGCTGGAAGGAAACCATGTGACTCGGATCTCGGTCCGGGGAGTCGCTGTCGTCTCCGCCACCGCGGTGACCGCCGTCGGTGCCGTGGTGGGCGCCGCCTCCGGCAGTGAGGGCAAGGCCGACGTCCAGCCGGTCGACGTCGCGAGCGCCACGCTGTTCGCCGACGCCCCCACCGGTGCGCAGGCCCAGAACGTCAGCGACGGCATCGGCCGCCAGGCCGACGCCCAGCAGGTCTCCGCCGACGCCGCCGCCAAGAAGGCCGCCGAGGAAGCCGCCCGGCAGAAGGCCGCGGCCGACGCCCAGGCCAAGGCCGACGCGGACAAGGCGGCCAAGGAGGCCGAGGAGAAGCGGGTCAAGGAAGAGGCCAGCCGCGCCGCCGCGCGCAGCGTGCTGGCCACCGTCAGCCCCGGCTCCGTCCAGGAGATGGCGCTGCGGATCGTCGGTGACACCAACCAGTTCCAGTGCTTCAGCCAGATCGTGAAGCGCGAGAGCGGCTGGGACTACACCGCCACCAACGCCTCCTCCGGCGCCTACGGCCTGGTCCAGGCGCTGCCCGGCTCCAAGATGGCCACGGCCGGCGCCGACTGGCGGACCAACCCCGAGACCCAGATCAAGTGGGGCCTCAGCTACATGAACAGCCGCTACGGCAGCCCCTGCGGCGCCTGGTCGTTCTGGCAGGCCCACAACTGGTACTAGGCCCCTCCGGCCGACACCGAGCAGCACGAAGGGCCCCTGATCCCGCCCGCGGGACCGGGGGCCTTCGCGCTGCCGCCGCGAGGCGGTGGCCACGGCGCGGGCCGCCCCGCCCCGGCGGCGCTGACCAGTGCACCGCGGGCGGTGACGGCTCGGTGCGGACGCGGGGGAACGGAGCGGGTCCTGGTTCCTCCGCTCCCGGCCGGTCCGCCTACAGAGGGTCCGTTCTGCTCTGACCCCTTCCCCGCACCGGTTCGGCGAAACCTCCGGGTAGCGGGTGATTTGCCGGATTCCGCCGGCAGTCGGCCGAGACACCCCCGAGACCCGGCCCCCCGGCGGCGGGTAGCGTTCCTCACCGACGGCCGCGCGACCCGCGGCCCAGAACGCACGACACGGGGGAGACCGGGCAGTGACGGAAGAGAACGGCGGTGGCCGCTGGCGCGGCGTCGCCAAGCTGGGAGCGGTCGCGGCCGGCCTGTTCGCCGCCGCCGAACGCCGCCGCCGCGCGGCCATCTCCGCCGAGGCGCACGTCCTCGCCACCGAGCAGGCCGTCGAGCTCGCCGCCGAACGGGCCGCCCGGCGCACCGCCGAACAGACGGCCCGTCAGCTCGCCGACCGGAACGCCGCGGCGGCCGGCGCGGCACCCGCACCACCGGAAGGAGGGGCCGTGCGCACCGACGACACCGTCCCCGCCCCGCGCACCCCGCAGCCCTCCGAGCACCAGCTCGGCAGCGCCCCGCTCGGCCGCCCCGCCAACCCGGTCGACGCCGTGCCCTGGACCCTGCGGGTCGCCGCCGAGTCCACCTGGCGGCTGCTGCTGATCGGCGTCGCCCTCTACGTGGTCTTCCGGGTCATCGACACGCTCAAGCTGGTCGCCTTCTCCGCGGTCGCCGCCCTGCTCATCTCCGCGCTGCTCGAACCCACCGTCTCCTGGCTGCGCCGGCACGGCGTCCCCCGGTCGCTGGCCGCCGCCGTCACCTTCCTGGCCGGCCTGGCCAGCATCGGCCTGGTCGGCTGGTTCGTGTTCTGGCAGGTCTCCACCAACCTCGACTCGGTCACCAGCCAGGTCCAGGACGGCGTCCGGCAGCTGCGCGACTGGCTGCTCAACGGCCCCTTCCACCTCACCCCGGACCAGCTCAACAACGTCACCAACCAGATCACCACCGCCATCGGCAAGAACTCCGAGGCGCTCACCTCGGCCGGCTTCACCGGCGTCACCATCGCCGTCGAACTGCTCACCGGCGTGGTGCTCACCGCGTTCACCACCTTCTTCCTGCTCTACGACGGCGCCCGGATCTGGAGCTGGGTGCTGCGCGGCCTGCCCCGGCACTCCCGCTACGCGATGGCCGGCGCCGGCCCCAAGGCGTGGGCCACCCTCACCGCGTACGTGCGCGGCACCGTCGCCGTCGCCTTCATCGACGCGCTCTGCATCGGCATCGGGCTCGGCATGGTCGGCGTGCCGATGGCGATCCCGCTCGCGGTGATCATCTTCCTGGGCGCGTTCGTGCCGCTGGTCGGCGCCCTGGTCACCGGCACCATCGCGGTGCTGATCGCGCTGGTGGCCACCGCCAGCGTCGGCAAGGCCCTGGTGGTGCTGCTCATCCTGATCGGCGTCCAGCAGCTGGAGGGCCACATCCTGCAGCCGCTCATCCTCGGCCGCGCCGTCCGGGTCCACCCGCTCGCCGTGGTGCTCGGCGTCGCCGCCGGCTCCATCATCGGCGGCATCCCCGGCGCGATCGTCGCCGTCCCGCTGATCGCCGTCACCAACACCGTCACCGGCCACCTGCGCCAGCGCAACGCGGCCGGGCAGGAGGTCTTCCAGGCCATCGAGGCCGCCCGGAAGCAGTAGCGCCCCCGCGCGAGCAGCCCGAGCAGCCCGAGCAGCACGGAAGGTCCGCCCCGGGAGAGAATCCCCTCCCGGGGCGGACCTTCCGTGCGGCGGGCTCAGCGCGGCAGCTGCGCCTCCGCGTCCAGCACCGCGGCGACGGCCTGGACGGTCGCGGCGATCTTGACCGCGGCCTGGACCACCTCGCGGTCGACGCCCGCCTTGCGCAGCACGCCCTCGTGCGAGTCGAGGCACTGGCCGCAGCCGTTGATCGCCGAGACGGCGAAGGACCACAGCTCGAAGTCGACCTTGTCGACGCCCGGGTTGCCGATGATGTTCATCCGCAGACCGGCCCGCATCGTCCCGTACTCCTTGTCGGAGAGCAGGTGCAGCGTTCGGTAGTAGACGTTGTTCATCGCCATGATCGCGGCCGCGCCCTTGGCCGCCTCGTAGGCCTCCGGCTTCAGGTTGGCCTTGGCCTCGGGCTCCAGCTCGCGCAGCACGATCGGGGAGCGGGTGGCCATCGCGCAGGCGAGCACGGTGCCCCAGAGCTGCTGCTCGGGCAGGTCGGAGTTGCCGATCACCGAACCGAGGTTGAGCTTCAGGTCCTTGGCGTAGTCCGGCAGGGCGGCCTTGAGTTCGTCGAGCGCCATCGGGTCAGCCGGCCAGCAGGGACTGGGCGTCGAGGGTGTCCTCGCCCTTGTTCCAGTTGCACGGGCACAGCTCGTCGGTCTGCAGGGCGTCGAGGACCCGCAGCACCTCCTTGGGGTTCCGGCCGACGGAGCCGGCGGTCACCATGACGAACTGGATCTCGTTGTTCGGGTCGACGATGAACACCGCGCGCTGGGCGGTGCCGTCCGCGCCCTCGACGCCGCAGGCCCGCATCAGGTCGTGCTTGATGTCGGCGAGCATCGGGAACGGCAGGTCGCGCAGGTCCTTGTGGTCCTTGCGCCAGGCGTGGTGGACGTACTCGGAGTCGCCGGAGACGCCGAGGATCTGGGCGTCGCGGTCGGCGAACTCCTCGTTCAGCTTGCCGAACGCGGCGATCTCGGTCGGGCAGACGAAGGTGAAGTCCATCGGCCAGAAGAACACGACCCGCCACTTGCCCTCGTAGGACTTGTGGTTGATCTCGGCGAAGGCGTTCGCGGCGTCGAGGTCCACGCAGGCGTTGAGTTCGTACTCGGGGAACTTGTCGCCGATCGTCAGCACGTCGCATCTCCAGGGTTGGGACGAGGGGTGTCCGGATTGCGGACACTTCCCAGCCTTGCACATGGTTACTGATCAGTGAAATCGGTTCTCCCGGCGCCTCCGATAGGCAAGTCCGATCAGTGCGGCAGACTGGACGGAGCCCCTCCACCGGCAGGAAGCACCACCGTGAAACCCAGCACGCCCCGCACCCCCACCGTCTCCCAGCTGCGGGCCTTCGCCGCGGTCGCCGAGCACCGGCACTTCCGGGACGCCGCCGCCGCGATCGGCAGCAGCCAGTCCGCGCTCTCCGGCGCGGTCGCCGCGCTGGAGGAGTCGCTCGGCGCGCAACTGGTCGAGCGGACCACCCGCAAGGTGGTGATCACCCCGCTCGGGGAGCGGATCGCCGAGCACTCCCGGCGGGTGCTGTCCGCGCTGCACGCGCTCACCGAGGAGGCCGAGGCCGCCCGCCGCCCGTTCACCGGGCCGCTGCACCTCGGGGTGATCCCCACCGTCGCGCCCTACCTGCTGCCCGCCGTGCTGCGACTGGTCCGCGGCTCCTACCCCGACCTCGAACTGCACGTCCACGAGGAGCGCACCCCCTCGCTGCTGAACGGCCTCGGCGACGGGCGGCTCGACCTGCTGCTGCTCGCGCTCCCCGCCGGCGGACCGCTCCCGGTGGCCGAGATCCCGCTGTTCGACGAGGACTTCGTGCTCCTCGTGCCGCCCGAGCACCACCTCGCCGGACGGGCCGACGTGCCCCGCGACGCCCTGCTCGACCTGGACGTGCTGCTGCTGGAGGAGGGGCACTGCCTGCGCGACCAGGCGCTCGACATCTGCCGCGAGGCCGGCGCCGAACCGGCCGGCGGCAGCACCCGGGCCGCCGGACTCTCCACCCTGGTCCAACTGGTGGCCGGCGGCCTCGGCGCCACCCTGCTGCCCGCCACCGCCCTCGACGTCGAGACCGGACGCACCGACCGCCTCGCCGCCGTCCGCTTCGCCCACCCCGCCCCCGGCCGCCGGATCGGCCTCGCCCACCGCCCCGGCTCCGCCCGCACCGGCGAGTACGCCCGCTTCGCGGCGGCCCTGCGCGAGGCGCTGCGCGGGCTGCCGGTCCGCCTCGCCGCCTGACGGCGGGGCCGGCCCGCCCGCCCGCGGACCTCACCGCAACGAGTGACGGCACCACCGGGCGGCCGGGTTGACGGCGCGTCACGTTCACCTCCCGGCCGGGCGTGTGCGGGCCGGGCCGTGGGCATAACCCGCTCCGAGGGGGTGGTCCGGTGTACGTGTCGCGGATCAGGGTGTCCGGGGTGAAGTGCTTCAGCGGGGCGCGCGAGGTCGACCTGACCGTCCCGCCCGGCCCCGGCTGGACGGTGTTCGCGGGCCCGAACGGCAGCGGGAAGAGCACCCTGCTGCGGGTGCTCGCGATGGCGCTCGGCGCGCTGCCCGGCGGCCCCGCCGCCCAGTGGGGCGCCGACGGCTGGGCCCGGGCCGACCCGGCCCCGCGCTGGCGGGTCGGCGACCCGCCG
>NZ_JBSGET010000082.1:0-37870 GCF_053603035.1 Kitasatospora sp. NPDC004272
GCGCCCGCGAGGCCCTCGGCTGGACCCCGCGCCACCCCGACCTCGACCGGATCGTCGCCGACGCCTGGGAGTTCACCCTCGCCCACCGCGCCTGAACGGTCCTTCACCCCCTCCCCTCAAGAGCTCGCCCCGGCCCCGACGGCGCGGCCGCCGTGCACGGCCCGCAGAAGGGCGCGGGACCCGCGGACACCGCCCGGCTGGAGACCGGGCCCGGCCCAGCCGGCCGGACTGCTCGGCGGCGCCCCCGGACGGCCCGGGGCCGGAGCGGCGGGCGGCACCGGGTACGACCTGGCCGCCCGCCTCGCCGCCGACCGGGGCCGCGACTCGCGGTGACCGACGGCTCCGGACGGTCAGCTCTGCGGGTCGGTGGTGTGGGCGGCGTCGGTGGTGTGGGCGGCGTCGGTGGTGTCGGCGGCGTCGGTGGTGTGGGCGGCGTCGGTGCTGCCGGCGGCGTCGGTGGTGTCGGCGCGGTAGAAGGGCGACTGTTCGGGGTGGCGGGCCAGGAAGGCGAGTTGGAGGCCCTGGTCGAGGCGCACCCGCAGGGTCGGATCGGTCGCGAGGGCCTGGCCGAGACGGGTGGCGAGGGACTGGACGGCGGCGGGCGCGGTACCGGGGTCGGCCAGCACCAGGGCGAGGGTGGCGTCGGCGTCCGGGGCCGGGGCGAGGTGCGCGGCGGCGACGGCGGGCTCGGCGGCGAGCAGGGCCCGCAGCGCCTGCTGCACCTCGGGGTCGCGGTGCGGAGGCAGATAGCGGCGGTTCTCCGCGACGGCCCGCAGCCGGGCCCCCGAGAGCTGGTAGCTGACGGGCCCGGCCGGGTCGATGAGCAGGGTGTCGGCCCGCTCGGAGAAGGCCACCATCGCCGCCTGCGGGGCCACCACCGGGGCCGGCCTGGCGTCCGGCCGCCAGGCGGCCATGGTGGCCAGCGAGGTGAAGGCCGGCAGGGCACGGCGACCGTCCGGGGCCTCCACGACCGGCACGGCCATGTCGCTGGTCTTCTCGTGCTTGTGCCCGTTGGCGTCCACCTCGACCTCGCCGAGCAGCGCCACGATCGGCACCATCAGCCGGCTCGGGGTGAGGGCGGCCAGCAGGTCGGGCTCGGTGGCCTGGTCCTGCTGCCAGACGGCGAGGGCGGCGGCGAGGGCGGGATCGGCGGTGCCGTCGTCCTCGGCGAAACCGGGATTGGGGATGTTCTTGCGCTCCACCCCGTGAGCGTATGCCACGTTTATCCCGGGCCGGGCCGGGCCGACGGTGCCGGGGACGGCCCGCAGACGGAACGGTCCGCGAACGGAACGGCGGTGGAGGAGGCGTGTCGGTGGAACGGCGTGGACGGTTGTCGGTGGCGGCCGTGGCGCCCGGGACAGGTGCGGCGGCGGTGCGCGGCGGCGGACTGTTCGTGACGGCGAGCACGGTAAAGGTCGACCTGGTGGCCGCCCTGCTGCTGCGGCGGGGCGGCGGTCCGGATGAGCTGACGCCCGGTGAGAGGGAGTTGGCCGAGCTGGCGATCGTCCGCAGCGACAACGCGGCGGCGAGCGAGCTGTACCTGGCGGTCGGCGGCGGGGACGGGCTGGACGCGGCGTACCGGGACCTCGGGCTGTCGGAGACCACGGCCGGCCGGAACGGCTACTGGGGCCTGACCACGACCAGCGCCGCCGACCGGGTGCGGCTGCTGCGGCACGTCTTCGCGGACGGGACCGCGCTGCCCGGGCGCTCCTGGCTGGCCGGGCTGATGCGCGGGGTGGTGCCCGAGCAGGTCTGGGGCGTCTCGGCGGCGGGCGCGACCGCGCTCAAGAACGGCTGGCTGCCGCGCAGTGCGACCGGCCGGTGGGTGATCGACAGCTTCGGCGCCCGGGCGGACGGAACACTGCTGGCGGTGCTCTCCGACGGCTGGCCGGAGCGGGCCGAGGGCGTGGCGGCGGTGGAGTCGGCGGCCCGCTGGGCGGTGACGGCGCTCCACGGCGGACGAGCGGTGACGGGCGGCTGACGGGCGGCTGACGGGCGGGGCGGGGGACGGCAGCGCCCCGCCCCGCCCGCACGAACCCCGGCACCGAGCGCCGGCCGGTGGGGCGGATAATCGGGGGCCGGTGGGCGGCCCGGCGGGAAGTCCGGCGGCGAGGGGAGTTGACGACGTGTCGGTGGTGCGGATCGGGGCGCTGGCGCCGTTGAGCCCGCCCGGCTGGGTGGGGGCGGGGCGGCAGTTGGTGGCCGGGCTCGACCTGGGGGTCCGGGACGTCAACGCGGCGGGCGGGATCGGCGGGCGGCCGGTCGAGTTGCTGGTGCGGGACACGGCGGCGGATCCGGTGCGGGCGGCGGAGGCGGTCGGGGAGCTGGCCGGGCTGGGGGTGGCGGCGCTGGTGGGCGAGTACCACAGCGTGGTGGCCCGGGCGGTGGCGGAGCGGGCCGAGGCGTCGGGCCTGCCGTACCTGTGCTCCTCGGCGGTGCTGGACGGGCTGGTCGACGGGCAGGCCGCCCGGGTGGCGCGGCTCGCCCCGGCGCAGTCGTACGGCTGGCGGGCCTACGCGGAGTTCCTGCTCCGCGCGGGCCACCGCCGGATCGCGGTGGCCGTCGCCCCGGGGGCGTACTGGGCGGCGGGGGTGGAGGTCCTGCGCGGGTGCTTCGCGGCGCACGGCGGGGAGGTGGTGGCGTTCGACCTGCGCGGGCGGCCGCCCCGGGCGCTGTGCGACGCGGTGGCGGGCAGCGGGGCGGGCGCGCTGCTGCTGCTCGTCGGGCATCCGGATCCGGCGGTGCCGATCGTCCGGGCGGTGCGGCGCGACCCGCGGTTGCGCGGGCTGCTGCTGGGGGCGCCGGCCGGGCAGCCGGAGTTCGGGGAGTGGCTGGACCTGTTGGGCGCGGACGGCGCCGGGGTCCCCTTCCTGAGCTACCTGCCCGAGCGGCTGGGCCCGCTCGGCACCCGGGTGGACGCGGAGCTGCGCGAACTGCTGGGCGCCGAACCGTCGTTCGTCGCGTTCGAGGGCTGGGACGCGGTGGCCGTGCTGGCGGCGGCGCTGCGGGCGGCGGGCGGCGACGGGGTCCGCTGGCCGGACGTGGCGGTGACCGGCACCCGTGGACCGGTGCGGTTCTCCCGGGTACCGGGCAGCGGCGTGTGGCAGTGGGCCTGGCCCCCGGTGCGCGTGATCGACCGGGACCCGGAGGATCCCACCCGCTGGCGCACCCTGCACACCGCCTGAGCACACCGCCCGAGCGCACCCTCTGGGCACGCCTCCCGGACCCGCCCTCTGGGCACGCCTCCCGGGCCCGGCGCGCTTCCGCCTCCTGCGCGTCGTCCGGCCGCCGGGCGGCGCGGATTGGGGGGCCGGTGGATCTACCGCCGAGTAGGGGGATGTGGCAGTCTGCGGCCATGGCACTCGTTGAAACCGCTGCGACCGGCGGAACCGTCTCCGACCGGGCCCGCTACGACCGGGCGACGGCTCACCTGGACGCGCCGTTGGCGATCGTGGACCTGGCGGCGTTCGACGCGAACGCGGCGGACCTGGTGCGGCGGGCGGGCGGGAAGCCGGTCCGGGTGGCGTCGAAGTCGGTGCGCTGCCGGGCGCTGCTGGAGCGGGTGCTGAAGGTGGACGGGTTCGCGGGGGTGATGAGCTTCACGCTGGCGGAGTCGCTGTGGCTGGTGGAGTCCGGGTTCACCGACGTGCTGCTGGCGTACCCGTCGGCGGACCGGGCCGCGTTCGGTCGGCTGACGGCCGATCCGGAGCTGGCCCGGCAGGTCAGCGTGGTGGTGGACGACGTGGCCCAGCTGGACCTGATCGACGCGGCCCGGGAGGGTTCGGCGACGGTGCGGGTCTGCCTGGAGCTGGACACCTCGCTGCAACTGCTGGGCGGCCGGGTCCGGGTGGGCGCGCGGCGCTCGCCGCTGCGGACGCCCGAGCAGCTGGGCCGGTTCGCCGAACTGGTGGGCCGCCGCAAGGGCTTCGAGGTGGTCGGGCTGATGGCGTACGAGGGCCACGTGGCGGGGGTCGGGGACGCGGTGCCGGGGCGTCCGCTGCGGTCGGCGGCGGTGCGGCTGATGCAGGCGAGGGCCCGTGGCGAGCTGGCGGCGCGGCGCGGCGAGGTGGTGCGGCGGGTGCGCGAGGTCGCCGAACTGGAGTTCGTGAACGGCGGCGGCACCGGCAGCGTGGAGTCGACGGTGGCGGAGCGCGCGGTGACCGAGGTGGCGGCCGGTTCGGGCCTGTTCGTGCCCCGGCTGTTCGACAACTACCGGTCGTTCCACGGCCGTCCGGCCGCGCTGTTCGCGCAGCCGGTGGTGCGGCGTCCCGGGGTGGGCGTGGTGACGGTGCTGGGCGGCGGCTACCCGGCGTCCGGCCCGGCGGGCGCGGACCGCTCCCCCGTCCCGTACCTGCCGGCCGGTCTGCGCTACGACCCGCAGGAGGGCGCGGGCGAGGTGCAGACGCCGCTGCTCGGGTCGGCGGCGGACGACCTGCTGATCGGCGACCGGGTCTGGTTCCGGCACGCGAAGGCGGGTGAACTGTGCGAGCGCTTCGAGCAGTTGCACCTGATCGAGGGCGACACGATCACCGAGACCGTGCCCACCTACCGGGGCGAGGGCCACACCTTCCTGTGAGCCCCGGCGGGCTGCGGGCCCGGCGAGCGCTGGCCGCCGGCACCGGGCCGACGGCGTCCGCCCCGAAGAACGGGACCGGCCGGGTGCGGCCCGCCCGGGTCCCGGGGACCGCCCAGGCGGGTGGCCGGGTCGGAGCGGTCCGGTTGGCCCGGGGAGGGGGTGCGTCGGCGTGGTGCGACATCATCACCCGAATGACGGACGGAATCACCTGGCTCGCGGAGCCGCAGGGCATCGCCTTCGGCGACTACAGCGTGACGCCGGCCCGAGGGCTCGGGGCCGAGGCGCTGGCGGCGCGGTCGCCGGGGATCCTGGAGCGGCTTGCGAAATAAGGCGGTTGCTGAGCGCAGAAGGTCTGCCGGACCTGGAGGCCCCGTTGCCGACCGTCCTGCTCGCCGACCGGAGCGCGGCCCTCTGACGGTCGGGCCCCGGCGATGCCTCGTCCCGGAAAACTCCGCGGGAATTTTCCCCGGGTCGTGTCGAGAACCCGTGAGCGGCTCCGTCCCAGGGGTGGAGGCGGCCACAATGGGCCGCACCAGGACCGAGGAGTGAGAACCATGGCGAAGTACCTGCTGCTCAAGCACTACCGCGGCGCGCCGGAGCCCGAGGGGTTCGTGCCGATGGACCGGTGGACGCCCGAGGAGGTCACCGCGCACATCCGGTACATGCGGGACTTCGCGGCGAAGCTGGAGGGGACCGGCGAGTTCGTGGACGCGCAGGCGCTGGCGCCCGAGGGGACGTGGGTGCAGTACGGCGGGGAGGGGAAGCCGCCGGTCACCGACGGGCCGTTCGCGGAGACCAAGGACCTGATCGCGGGCTGGATGGTGATCGACGTGGACAGCCACCAGCGGGCGCTGGAGCTGGCCGCCGAGCTGTCGGCGGCGCCGGGCGCGGGCGGGGAGCCGATCCACGAGTGGCTGGAGCTGCGCCCGTTCATGTCCGAGCCGCCGACCGTCACGGAGTGAGCGCGGTGGCGTCGTCGGCCGTGGACGAGGGGCTGCTGCGCGTCCTGACCCCCGAGGTGCTGGCCGTGCTGGTCCGGCGCGGGGCGGACTTCGCGGCGGCCGAGGACGCCGTCCAGGAGGCCCTGCTGGAGGCCGTCCGGCGCTGGCCGGACGAGCCGCCGCGGGACCCGAAGGGCTGGCTGGTGACCGTCGCCTGGCGGCGGTTCCTGGACGCGGCGCGGGCCGACAGCGCGCGCCGCCGCCGGGAGGACGCGGTGGAGGAGGAGCCGGGGCCCGGGCCGGTGCCGGACACCGACGACTCGCTGCGGCTGTACTTCCTGTGCGCGCACCCGTCGCTGACGCCGTCCTCCGCGGTGGCGCTGACGCTGCGCGCGGTCGGCGGGCTGACCACCCGGCAGATCGCCGCCGCGTACCTGGTGCCGGAGGCGACCATGGCGCAGCGGATCTCGCGGGCCAAGCGGACCGTCTCGGGCGTGCGGCTGGACCGGCCGGGGGACGTGGCCACGGTGCTGCGGGTGCTGTACCTGGTCTTCAACGAGGGCTACTCGGGGGACGTCGACCTGGCGGCGGAGGCGATCCGGCTGACCCGGCAGCTGGCGGCCCGGATCGACCACCCCGAGGTGTCCGGCCTGCTGGCGCTGATGCTGCTGCACCACGCCCGCCGGGCCGGGCGGACCGCGCCGGACGGCAGCCTGGTGCCGCTGGCCGAGCAGGACCGCACCCGCTGGGACACCGCCGCGATCGCCGAGGGCGTCGCCGTGCTGCAGGCGGCGCTGGCCCGCGACCGGCTCGGCGAGTTCCAGGCCCAGGCCGCGATCGCCGCCCTGCACGCGGACGCGCCGACGGCCGCCGAGACGGACTGGGTGCAGATCGTCGAGTGGTACGACGAACTGGCCGCGCTGACCGACAACCCGGTCGTCCGCCTCAACCGGGCGGTCGCCGTCGGCGAGGCGGACGGTCCCCGCGCGGGCCTGGCCGCGCTCGCCGCACTGGACGGCTCGCTCCCCCGCCACACCGCCGCCCGGGCCTACCTGCACGAGCGGGCCGGCGAGCTGCCGACCGCCGCCGGGCTGTACGCGCGGGCGGCCCGCGAAGCCGTCACGACGGCCGAGCGGGACCACCTCGTCCGGCAGGCCGCCCGGCTCAACACGCTGCTGCGCGAAGGGGGTTGAGCGCCCGGGGAGAACCTGGCGGGCGCACGTGGGCCCGGGGCCCGGGGCGCTTCTGGAGGTGCTGAGGCGTGCGGCGGAGGACCTCGGGGCGTCCTGCGCGCTACAGCGCGACCGCGGCCCGGTGCGCCGTCCCCTCCCACCCAGGGGGAACGGTGCACCGGGCCGCGGTCGCCTCGTCCGGCCTGCCGGTCGGTCGGTCGGCCGGCCGGTCAGGTGGTGGTGCCGCCTCCGCCGCCGAAGGAGCCGGCGTCGGCCTTGGTGATGCCCTTCAGGATGCTGTCCATCTGGTCCAGGCCGGGCGCCTTGTCGGCGATGTCGAAGCCGAAGTGGACGGCGGTCAGCGCCTTGCCGTCGGCGGTCGGGAAGACCACCGTCTCGACGTAGCCCGGGTTGCCCTTGGCCGCGTCGACCTTCCAGCGCACCAGGTAGCCGTCGCGCCCGGCCACCGTGACGGCCTCGCTCTTCAGCTCCTCGTGGCCGTTCAGGTCGCCGTAGGACTGCCGCGCGGCGTCCGCGATGTCGTCCTGCGCGACCTTCTTGGCGTCGGTGCCCTTGAGCTGGCTGGTGGACACGCCGCCCAGCGAGCAGTTGTCCGAGCCGTCGACGCAGGTGTAGCTGCCGGTGTAGATGCCCGCGTAGCCGTCCTGGCCGGTGCCGCCCTCCCAGCCGCTCGGGATCGGCAGCGCGATGCCGTTGACCATGTCGACGGCGGTGGTGGAGCTCTTCCCGCTGCCGCCGCCGCTGCCGCCCTGGCCCTGGCCGCCGCTGCCACCGGTGCCGCCGTTGCCCTGGCCGTTCTTGCCGCTGCCGTTCCCGCCGCCGTTGCCGAAGCCGAACGGGTCGCTGGGGGTGCCGCCGCCGCCGTTGCTGCCGCTGCCGCCCTCGCTGCCCCCGTTCCCGCTGCCGCCGTTCCCGCTGCCCCCGTTCCCGTTGCCGAAGCCGCCGAAGCCGCCGCCGCGACGCCCGTCGGTGCTCGACGAGGCGGTGGACCGGGTCTTGTCGTGGCGGCCGTCCATCACCAGGTAGGTGACGCCGGAGCCGATCACCAGGCCGAGCACGGCGGCGACCGAGGCGGCGACCAGCACCGGCTTGGGCGGCCGGGTGCGGGCCGGCTTCGACCCGTACTGCCCGGTGTACGGGGGCAGCGGGGGGTACTGGACGCTCTGCCCGGAGGCGTCCAGCACGGTGCCCTCCAGGACGGCCGTGTCCTCCGTCCCGGGCGCGGACGCACCGGGCACGGACGCACCGGGCGCGGTGGGGGCCGCGCCGGTGGGGGCCGCGCCGCCGGGCGCGGCGTCCGCGGGGGCCGGGCGGGTCTCGGCGGTCCAGCCCTTGCCGTCCCACCAGCGCTGGGGGCGGGGATCGCGGTCGGTGTCGACGGGGTCCGGGTACCACCCGGCCGGAATCTGCTGCTCGCTCACGGTAGAGACCCTAGGGGGCCGCGGATAAGCGGGAAATCAGCGAGGGGGCGCAAACGGGGGTCCGGCGATGAGATTCCCGTGAGAATCACACGATCGTCCGCTTCCGGGCCCCCGGGAGCCGGTCCCGGGGGTGACGGAGCAAGTCAGTTTGCGCGTGGAGGACGCCCCCTTGCGGGGGCGTCCCTGCGGAGTGATCCGACTACCGGGGCGCGGCCGCCCGCGCCGGGCGGGTCTCCGCCGCGCTCATGGCGCGTCCTCCCGGCCCTGGAAGCTCGCCTCGTCGGTCGTCGCGGAGGGTTCGGCCGGTGCGGTGAGGTGCCCGGTGGCGTCCAGGATCTCCCGGAGGTGCTGGACGAGGGCCCGCCGGTCGGGGTCGCCGACCCAGCGCCCGAAGGCGACCTTGAAGGCGGCGATCCCGATTTCGGCCGCGAGCGTCGCGGTGGTGGGGTCCAGACCGCGTTCCCGGAGCGCGCGGTCGAGGGTGGAGACGAGCGAGGCGTGTTTGGCCAGCTCGCGTTCCTGCAGTTCGGGATTGGCGGCGATGACGGCCTGGCGCTGCCGTACCAGCTCCGCGCGTTCTTCGAAGACGGGAGCGGCTTCGGTCAGGGCGTGGGCGATCACCTCCAGTGGCGCCAGGGAGTCGGCGGCGGTCTCCGTGGCGTGCGCGAGGACGTCGACCAGGGCGTTGGGCTGGAAGAGGACTTCCCGCTTGTCGGCGAAGTGCCGGTAGAAGGTGCGTTCGGTGACCTCGGCCCGGGCGGCGATCTCCGCCACGGTGGTGGCGTCGAAGCCCTTGTCGTTGTAGAGCTCCATCGCCGCTTTCTCCAGGCGGCCTCGCGCATCGGGTTTCCATCGGCTCATGCCCCGATCCTACACAGCGATGACAGGTTCTGACATGAGAGTGATGACAGTGCCTGACATGGGTGCTACGGTGATGTCACGACCTGACATCACTGCTCTCCGTCCCTGGCGGGGAGCCCGTAGCAAGGGGCAACACCATGCGCGCATTCGTCACCGGAGCCTCCGGGCACCTCGGCTCCGCCGTCGTTCCCGAGCTCCTCGGAGCGGGACACCAGGTCGTCGGACTGGCCCGCTCGGACGAGTCCGCCGCCGCGTTGACGGCTGCCGGTGCCGAGGTGCACCGGGGCGACCTCGATGACCTCGACGGTCTCGCCGCGGCCGCCGGCGCGGCCGACGGCGTCATCCACCTGGCCTTCAAGCACGACGCCATGTTCGCCGGCGACTTCGACGGAGCGGTCGCAGCAGACCTGCGCGCCGTCAACGCGCTCGGGAACGCGCTCGCCGGCACCGGCAAGCCGTTGGTGGCCACGTCGGGAACCGCGCTGTACGCCTTCGCGGGACAGCAGGACGCCCTCACCGAGACCGACGTGCTCGACGCGGGGCCGCGGATCGAGGCCGAGAACGCGGTGGTCGCACTCGCCGAACGCGGCATCCGGTCATCCGTCGTCCGGCTCACTCCGACCGTGCACAGCCCTCTCGACCACAACGGCTTCATCCCGACCTTCATCTCCATCGCCCGCGCCAAGGGCGTCTCGGCGTATGTCGGCGACGGGGCCAACCGCTGGCCCGCCGTGCACACGCTCGACGCGGCGCGCCTGTACCGGCTGGCGCTGGAATCGGCCCCCGCGGGGTCCCGGCTGCACGCCGTCGACGACGAGGGGATCACCTTCCGCCAGATCGCGGAGAGCATCGGCCGCGGGCTGGGTCTGCCCGCGGTGAGCATCGCGCCGACCGGGGCCGAGGCCCACTTCGGCTTCCTGAGCGCCCACGCCCAGGCAGACAACCCGGCCTCCAGCAGGCTGACCCGCGACCTCCTGGGCTGGACGCCCGTCCAGCCCGGCCTCGTCGACGACCTCGGCCGGGGCCACTACTTCGACTCCCCCGCCACCACCGCGGGCTGAGCCCACCCCCTTCTCCTCACCCCGGCCCGGTCCTCCCGTCCGTCCAGACGGCTCGGCGGGACCGGGCGCACCCATCGCCCCCTGCACGACCGGCTGGTGTACAGCCGAAAAGAGACGAGCAGCATGAACACCGAGAACGCACACGAGCGGATCGCCCCGGAGCTCGCGGAGGTCCTGAAGGCGGTACCGATGACGGAGGCCGGGGTGTTCGACCTCAGCGACCTGGAGGGCACGCGCGCCGGCGTCCGCGCCTTCGCCGAGGCGATCGCCGCCCAGGTGCCGGACGAGCCGTCCGTGTCGGTCGAAGAAGTCCGGGCGCCGCGCCCCGACGGATCCACCCTCACCATCCGACTGCTGCGGCCCACCGGGGCGGCCGGGCCGCTGCCGGCACTGCTCTGGTTCCACGGCGGCGGGCAGGTCCTCGGGTACGCGGCCCAGGACGACCCCACCCTCAAGCACCTCGCCCTGGAGGTCGGCTGCCTCGTCGCCTCCGTCGAATACCGGCTCGCGCCGGAGGCCCCCGCCCCGGCCGCCGCCGAGGACGGCCTGCTCGCCTACCGCTGGCTCCGCGGCCAGGCAGCCGCGCTCGGCGTCGAAGAGGACCGCGTCGCCCTGGCCGGGCAGAGCGGAGGCGGCGGCATCGCCGCAGCCACCGCACTCATGATCCGCGACCAGGGCGAGCCGGCGCCGCTGTTCCAGGCCCTGAGCTACCCGATGCTCGACGACCGCAACACCACCGCCTCCAGCCACGAGGTCACCGACATCGGCATCTGGGACCGCGCGACCAACGTCCTGGCCTGGAACCTGATCCTCGGAGACCGCGCCGGCGCCGACGACGTGCCGCCGTACAGCGCACCCGCGCGCACGACGGACCTCACCGGCCTGCCGCCCACCTTCATCGCAGCCGCCGAACTCGACGTCTTCCGCGACGAGGACCTGAACTACGCGACGCGGCTCCAGGCCAGCGGCGTGCCCGTCGAACTGCACCTGTACCCCGGCACGTACCACGCCTGGGACCTCTTCGCCCCCGAGGCCGCGCTCAGCACCGCCTACGTCCACGCCTGGCACGGATACCTGCGCCGCCAGTTCAGCACCCGTCGGCCCTGAACGTCCGCCACAGCCCGGCCGCACCGGCACCGGTGCCCCGATCAGCGCCGTCAGCGGCGCGCGCCGTGCTCCACGCGCCTGAAGGGGCGCACGGGGGTGGTGGGTCGTGCGGCGGGGGGAGGGCCCGCACGGCAGAATGCGCGCCATGACCTCTCGTCCCGTGATCGGCATCAGCACCTACCTCAACGACGCCGCCTGGGGGCGCTGGGACAGCATGCGCTCGGTGCTGCTCCCCGTCCGCTACCCCGAGTTGGTGCGCGAGGCCGGGGGGATCGCCGTGATGCTGCCGCCGGACGCGCCGGAGCACGCGGCGGCCGTGGTGGCCCGGCTGGACGGCCTGGTGATCGCGGGCGGCGAGGACGTCGACCCGGCGCTGTACGGCGAGCGCCCGCACCCGCTGACGGTGGCCAGCGCCCCCGAGCGCGACCTGTGGGAGGCGGCGCTGATCCGCGCCGCGCTGGGCGCCGGCACTCCGCTGCTGGGCATCTGCCGGGGCATGCAGCTGCTGAACGTGGTGTGCGGCGGCTCGCTGGTCCAGCACCTCCCGGACGTGGTCGGCGAGGAGCTGAGCCACGTCGGCGAGCCCGGCGAGTACGGCCGGCACGCGGTCCGCCCGGTGCCGGGCACCCTGCTCGCCGACCTGCTGCCGGAGGAGTCGGTGCTCGTCCCGACCTTCCACCACCAGGCGGTGGCCCGGCTCGGCGAGGGCCTGGTGGTCAGCGCGTACGCCGGGGACGGCACCGTCGAGGCGGTCGAGGGCGCGGGCTTCACCGTCGGCGTCCAGTGGCACCCCGAGCAGGGCGAGGACCTGCGGGTGGCCCGCGCCCTGGTCAACGCGACCCGGCTGGCCCCGCTCACCACCCCGGCCACCCCGGCGGACGTGGCCCTGCCGAGCTTCTGAGCCCCGCGGCCCGCGCCGTCACGGCGCCGCTGACCGCGACGCTGCTGACCGCGTCACCGCTGACCGCGTCACCGCTGACCGCTTCGCCACCGCAGCACGGACCCGGTCACGGCAGCGCGAGCCCGGTCACGGCAGCGCGAGCCCGATCACGGCAGCGCGAGCCCGATCACGGCGGCCAGTACGCCGAGGCCGGCCGCGCCGAGCAGGCAGGGGACCACGCCCCGGCGCAGCACCAGCAGCCAGAGCGCGGCCAGCGCCAGCACGCCGTACTGCCAGGGGCGGCCGAGGGCGAGGGCGAGCGGGAGCGCGGAGCCGGCGATGGCGCCGATGACGGCGGGGCCGGCGCCGGTGAGGAAGTCCTGCACGGCGGTGTTGGCGCGCAGCCGGTCGAAGTGGGCGGCGCCGAACAGCACGAACAGGAAGGACGGGGTGAAGGCCACCGCGGCGGCGAGCAGTCCGCCGAGGACGCCGGCGGCCGCGTAGCCGACCACCGAGACGGTCTGCACCACCGGGCCGGGGGTGATCTGGCCGAGCGCCACGGCGTTGAGGAACTGGCCGTCGGTCATCCAGTGGTAGCGCTCGACGGCGTCCTGCTGCATCAGCGGGATGATCACGAAGCCGCCGCCGTAGGACAGCGCCCCGACCTTGAGCGCGACCCAGGCGAGCGCGCCGAGCCCGCCGGTCGCGGCGAGGCCGGGGGCCAGGCCGGGGACGAGCAGCGGCAGCGTCCGGCGCGGGCCCTGGTCCGGTCGGCCGAGCGGGGTGTCCCCCGTACGGCTGGTTCGGGCGGGGGTGGGAGCGGGGGCAGGGGCGGGGCGGTCGCGGCGGCGGAAGGCGATCTCGGCGGCGCCGGTGGCCAGCAGGACCAGGACCAGCCAGGGGCCGGTGAGGACCGCGGCGGCCGCGCCGAGCAGCAGGTAGGCGCTCCAGCGGAGCCGGGCCCGGCCGGGGCCGGAGCGGCGCAGGCTGGGCGGGACGAGGGTTCCGGCGGCCTGGGCGGCGACGGCGGCGACCGCGCTGCCCGCGCCCGCGGCGGCACCGAGCACCCAGCGCGGCGGGTGCCCGGTCAGGAACAGCGCGGACAGCAGCAGGATCAGCGCCAGCCCGGGCAGGATGAACGCCGCGCCGCCGACCAGCGCCCCGGCGGTGCCGCGCAGCCGCCAGGCGGTGAAGATCGCCAGCTGGGTGGAGGCCGGTCCGGGCAGCAGGTTGGTGGCGGCGATGCCGTCCTCGAACTCGCTCGCGGCGATCCAGCCGCGGCGTTCCACGCAGAGCCGGCGCAGCAGCAGGATGTGCGCGGGCGGGCCGCCGAAGCCGAGCACGCCGATCCGGCCCCACTCCCGGGCGATCAGCGTCAGCGGCACCCGTTCGCCCGCCCCTGCACCACCCGCCCCCGCACCACCCGCCCCCGCACCACCCGCCCCCGCGTCCGCATCCGCCGACTCCGCGCCCGTCTCCTCCGCCATTCGCGTCCGCTCCCCTGCTCAACCGCCGCGCGACCCGCGCGGATGCGGGGCGCACCATACCCGACCCGGATGGCGCAGCGGAGAACGACAACGGTCACCACTGCCGCCTTTGGATCTTCCTCCGTTCTGGGGTTCACTGCCGGTACGGGCAGCAGAGCGGAGGGACCTCGATGGCCGGGCACGGGCACGACCACGACCACGACGACCGGCGCGGTTCGCACGCCGGGCACAGCCACGCGGTCTCGGCGGACGCGGACCGCAAGTGGTTGTGGAGCGCGCTGGTGCTGCTGCTGGTGTTCATGGCGGGCGAGGTGGTGGTCGGTTTCGCCGCCCGTTCGCTGGCGCTGATCTCGGACGCGGCGCACATGCTGACCGACGCGGCCTCGATCGCGCTGGCCCTGGTGGCGATGCGGCTGGCGGCGCGTCCGGCGCGCGGCGGCTACACGTACGGGCTGAAACGGGCCGAGATCCTCTCCGCGCAGGCGAACGGGGTGACGCTGCTGGTGCTGTCGGCCTGGCTGGGCTACGAGGCGGTGACCCGGCTGGTCCACCCGCCGGAGGTGCGCGGTTCGCTGGTGCTGGTGACGGCGCTGGTGGGCGTGGTGGTGAACGTCGCGGCGACCTGGTGCCTGTCGCGGGCGAACCGGTCCTCGCTGAACGTGGAGGGCGCGTTCCAGCACGTGCTGACCGACCTGTACGCGTTCGTCGCGACGGCGGTGGCGGGTGCGGTGGTGCTGCTGACCGGGTTCGTCCGGGCGGACGCGATCGCCTCGCTGGTGGTGGTGGCGCTGATGCTGCGGGCCGGGACGGGGCTGGTCCGGGACTCGGCGCGGATCTTCCTGGAGGCCGCGCCCGCCGGGATCGACCCGGACGCGGTGGCGGACCGGATGGTGGCGGCGGCGCAGGTGGAGGAGGTCCACGACCTGCACATCTGGGAGATCACCTCGAACGAGCCGGCGCTGTCCGCGCACGTCCTGGTCACCCCGGGCGGCGACTGCCACGCGGTGCAGCGCGAACTGCAGCGCCGGCTGCGCGAGGAGTACCGGATCACCCACGCCACCCTGCAGGTCGACCACGTCGGCGCGGACGGCCCGGACGGGCTGCTGCAGATCGCGCCCAGCGGCACGCTGCCGCCCGCCGCCGACGACCGCGAGCACTGCGCGGACACCCACGGGCCGGTGCACCGCTCGGGGCCGCACCCGCACTGACGGTGCGACACCCGGGAGTCGTCGGCGGGATGCGGCATGATCGGAGGGGTGACCGCACCGACCTCACCCGCCGCGCCCGCCGCGCCCGCCGCGCCCCGCCTGATGCTGCTGGACACCGCCAGCCTCTATTTCCGCGCCTACTTCGGCGTGCCGGACTCGCTCCGCTCCCCGCAGGGCGAGCCGGTGAACGCCGTGCGCGGCCTGCTGGACTTCATCTCCCGCCTGGTCCACGACCACGGCCCCGACCAGCTGGTCGCCTGCATGGACGCCGACTGGCGCCCGCAGTGGCGGGTGGACCTGATCCCGACCTACAAGACGCACCGGGTCGCCGAGGCCGCGCAGGACGGCGAGGAGGAGGTTCCGGACACGCTGGCCCCGCAGGTCCCGGTGATCGAGCAGGTCCTCGACGCACTGGGCATCGCCCGGATCGGCGTCCCCGACTACGAGGCCGACGACGTGATCGGCACCCTGGCGACCCGCGCCACCGGCCCGGTCCAGATCGTCACCGGCGACCGCGACCTGTTCCAACTCGTGGACGACGCCCGGGCGGTGACGGTGCTGTACCCGGCGAAGGGCGTGGGGTCGGCGCTGGTGATGGACGACGCGGCGTTGCGCGAGAAGTACGGCGTGCCCGGGTCCTCGTACGCCGACCTGGCGGCGCTGCGCGGCGACGCCAGTGACGGGCTGCCCGGGGTGAAGGGCATCGGGGAGAAGACGGCGACCCAACTGGTCCAGGAGTACGGGGACTTGGCGGGGGTTCGGGCGGCCGCGGCCGATCCGGGTTCGAAGCTGACCCCGGCCCGGCGCCGCAACCTGCTGGAGGCGGCGCCGTACCTGGACGTGGCGCCGACGGTGGTGCGGGTCGCCAGGGACGTGCCGCTGCCCGCGTTCGAGCCGGAACTGCCGCGGGTGGCGCGGGATCCGGAGGCGCTGGAGTGGCTGGCCGGGCGCTGGGGGCTGGGCACGTCGCTGACCCGGCTGCTGGAGGTGCTGGCCGAGCGCTGAGGCCGCGGCGCCGGGCCGCCTTCCCCGTGCGGTCGGCCAGGTACCTTCCGGGACCCGCCGCCCCTCGCCTTCCGCGTCATGGCCGAAGCGGACGGACGGGACGGCGGCGGTGCGGCGTTCTCCGTCCTGTCCGGAGAGCGGAGAGGGGGTCGACGGGGTCGGGCGCCGGGCCGCCCGTCGCGCCGGCAAATCGCGTTGCCCGCCTCCCGGCCCGCTCCGTAGGGTGGCGGGCAGCGGCGTGTAGCTCAGTCAGTCGGAGCGCCAGACTCGGGATCTGGAGGGCGCGGGGGCAGGACCCGCCACGTCGGCCATGGACAAGAACGCTGATCAGCAGCGCCCGACCGTCACCGTCGACCCCGGCTACGCCCACGGGCAGCTCGCCCGGGCGTTCGCCACCGCCCTCTCCCACCCCGACGCCGCGACCCGCTCGCGGGCCGAGGGCCGCCTCGACCGGTGGCGCGCGGTGCTGGCCGGGATGAAGGACGGCAGCCTGCGGATCGGTACCCGGGCCCCGGTGGCCGGTCTGCCCGTGTGGGTCACCCCCGAGGTGCTGCACGGCGGCTTCGCCAGTGGCCGGGCCAGTGCCGAAGGGCCCCTGCAGCCGTACGAGTCGGAGGCGTGCCGGGCGGCGGGCATCCCGGCGGACCGGGCCGCGCTGTTCGCCCACTCGCTCACCGAGGCCGGCCTGGCCCGGCTCTGGGAGCTGCTGGAGAGCGGGCGCTACCGGGTGACGGTGCCGGAGGAGGCCGCGCTGCTCACGGTGGCCTGGCTGGTGCGGGCCGGCGAGCAGGAGGCCGCCCTCGAACTGGTCGCCGTGCTGGCGCCGTTCGCCGACCGGCTGCGCTTCACCCCGCCGACCGACGACGGCGGCCCGGCGCCCGGGGCCGACGCCGTCCACCGGCAGAGCGTCGCGGACACCGTCGCCGCCCTGGAGCGGCGCGGCCCGAACCGGGCGGTGGAGGCCCAGCGCGAAGCACTGACGGTCTGGCTGCCGTTCTCCGACGAACTGCTCGCCCACTGGCTGGAGACCGCCGGGCCGGACGGCCGGGTGCTGCGGCACGACCCGGGCCCCGAGTGGCACCGGCGCGGGGCGGAACTCCTGGCCCGCTACCGGCTGCTGGCCGCCGCGAACCCGCTCTGCGGCAAGCACCGCAGCCCGCGGCAGAACCTCGGCATCCTCCGCTCCGCCCTCGAACTGACGGTGGCGGGCGAGGAGTTGCCGCCCCGGCTGGCCGGGCTGCTGCGGTGCGCGACCGAGTCGATGGTGCGTCGCCGCGGCCTGCCCGGCTCCGAGCGGCACACCGCGTTGCGCCGGGGCCAGGCCGAGCAGGCCGCGCTGCCCTCGCACCACGCGCTGGCCCGGCTGCTGCTGGCCCGGCTCGCCGGACTGCCCCGGCACGACGGACTGGCCGATCCCGCGGGCGTGCTCGCCCCGACCGGCCCGGCCGAGGCGCGGCAGCACGGCGTCCCGGTCGGCACGGCGTTCCCGGCCGAGCTGCGCAGGCCGGTGCTGGCCGCCACCAGCGCCCCGGTCGAGACCCTGGTCGACCTCGGCCTGGTGCCCTCGGCCGAGGTACTGGCCGAGCTGGCACCGCAGTTGGCCTCGGCCGCGGAGGCGGACGCCTACCGGGACGGGGCGCTGGGCGCCCTCGCGGCGGCCCACCACCGCGCCTTCGCCGGGCGGCGCTCGCTCCTGCTGCTCGGCTACGCGCGCCAGGTGCGGTCCGAGGAGCTCCCCTGGGTGCGGGCCGCGGAGGCGCACCGGGACGCGGGCGGGGGCGAACTCGCCCTGCTGCGGCGGCTGGGCAACATCGCGGTCAACGCCTTCCCCGGCACCATCCTGCCGAACCCGCTGGTGAGCGAGCTGGCGGCGCTGGGCCGCCGGGCCGGCCTCGACGCGCCGTTCGTGGAGGAGTTGGCGGCCGACATCTTCATGGGCGGCTTCACCCCGAAGTACCTGGCGGCCGCCGGGGTCGCCGCCGACCTGCTCGGGGGGACGCTGTACGAGCGGTACTACGGCATCGACTACGCGGCCGTCCGCGCCCTGCCGCACGACGAGCCCGGCGGCGGCCGGCGTTCCGCCGCCTCGGCCGGCTTCTCGGCCCTGTGCCGGGAGCGGACGGGCCGCACCGGCTCCTCCGGGTCGGTGGCCGACAACGGCACGGTGATCGAGCAGGCCCAGATCCTCACCACCCACAACCTGGCCACCCTGGTCGGGCCGGTCGGCGTCACTTCCGTCGACGGCTGGGACGTGCTCGCCCTCGGCGCGTTCACGACCGCCGCCCGGCTGGTGGCCCGGGCCGAGCGGCTCCCGCGCCCGCTGGCCACGGTGAAGAACGCGGCCTTCGCCTGGCGGCAGATGGTCTTCCACCTCTCGCTCTGCACGCCGCAGGACCGCCGGGCGGTGCTCGACGTGCTCGTCGCGGACCATCCCGCCCGGCTGGCCCCGGCCGTGGCCGGGCTGGCGCTGGTCGCCGCCGGCGGGGAGTTCGAGGACGACGGCACCGCCGGGAAGGGCAGCGCGCGCCGCCTGCTCGGGTGGACGGTCGGCCCGCACTGGCTGCTGCGCCGCCCGTGACGCCGGGGCCGCTGCCCGGGTGCCGGTGCGCCTAGTGCCGCGTCAGGCGACCTTTGCCGTGAAGGAGCGGCGTCCGGTGCGTGCTGTCGGCGTGCCGGACGGAAGCCCTCGTACTGGATGTACTCGGGTTTTCGGCCGGTGCGGCGAGAGTGCGTGCCGGGCGTCGCGACGGGCGAAGGTTGCCTGACGCGGCACTAGATGTAGCCCTCGCGCAGGGCGTAGGCCACCGCGTGGGCGCGGTTGCGGAGGTGGAAGCGGGTGGTGACGGTGTGGATGATGTTCTTGATCGTCCGCTCCGAGTAGAGGAGTTTGCCGGCGATCTCCCCGGTGTCCATGCCGTCGGCGACCAGGCGCAGCACGTCGACCTCGCGGGGCTGCATGCCGTGGTCGGCGGGGGCGCCGTCCGGGCCGTCGCCGGTGCGGCGGCGGCCCATGCAGCCGATCAGCTTGCCGAGCAGGTCGGGCGGGAGGTCGCCGTGGCCGCGGACGGCGGTGCGGACGGCCTGGCGCAGGCGTTCGCCGGTGACCTCGCGGCGCCACAGGATGGTGCTGACGCCGAGCGAGACGACGTCGAGCAGTTCGGGCTCCTGGATCCGGTCCAGGACCAGTACCACGCGCGTCCGTTCGGCCTTGACCAGCCGGGTGAGGCCGGCCAGCGCGGCCTCGTCGAAGGTGTCGGCGACCAGCAGGGCCACGCCGGTGCCGGCCTGCTGGTGGTCGTCGACGAGCGTGATCTCCGGGCACTGCCGCAGGTAGCTCACCACGCCGGCCCGGGAGAGCGGGTCCAGGGCGTGGACGGCGACCGGGATCGGCCGGGTGGGCTGCGGCGGGATCGTCCGGGTGGTCGATCGGGTCGTCGTACGGACGTCGTCGGCGTACTGGAGCACGGCGCTGATTCCTTTCGTTGCGCTCGGCGGTGCGCCCACCGCCCCCCACAGGCGGCGGCGCACCGTCAGAACCGGTCGGCCGGCGTCGTCCGCACGCGACGCCGCCCCTCCTCCTCCCCCGGCCGGCTGGCACCGCGGGAGTTCCCCGTGCCCGCCGGAGGTTCGGCGGACGGGATCCACGCTATCCGCCTCCGATCAATAAAAGATTGACGGATGCGCATCTGCGCCGGCGGTTCCCGTTGCGCGGGAAGTTTTTTTCCTTTCCCGCCGCCGGGAGGGCGGTCGGCGCGGCGGAATCGAATGCGCGGGGCGCTCGGATGGCAAGTCCGGCCCGGGCCGGTGGAATTGCACCCGCCCCGGCGCCGCGGTCGCAGAGACCGAACCGCTACCTTCTGACGGTGACGGAAATCGGAGAGCCCAGCGGAACGTCGGCCCCGGAACCGGACGGCGGGGAGCGGCTGCGGCTGTGTCTGCTCGGGCCGGTGCAGGCGTGGTGCGGGGAGCGCGAGTTGGAGCTCGGACCGCCGCAGCAGCGGGCGCTGCTGACCGCGTTGGCGCTGCGGGCGCGCCGGATCGTGTCCGTCGACGAGCTGCTCGACGCGCTGTGGGAGGAGCCGCCGGCCCGGGCCGCCGCCATCGTGCGCACGTACGTGTCGCGGCTGCGGCGGGTGCTGGAGCCGGACCGGGTGCACCCGTCGGTGCTGGTGTCCTCGGGCAGCGGCTACGTGCTGCGGCTCCCGGCGGACTGCGTGGACACCGAGGTGTTCGAGGACCGGGTCGCGGCGGCGGGCCGGGCCCGGGCCCGGGGGGACGCGGCCGGGGCGCTCGGGCTGCTGCGGGAGGCGTGCGGGCTGTGGCACGGCGAGCCGCTGGCCGGGCTGCCGGGGCCGCTCGCCCAGGCGCACCGGGCCCGGCTGGTCGAGCGCCGGCTGAACGCCGTCCAGGCTTGGCTGGAGGCCGAGTTGGAGACCGGGCGGCACGCGGAGGTGATCGGCGAGCTGACCGTGTGGGTCAGCCAGTACCCGCTGCTGGAGCCGATGCGCGAGCTGCTGATGCTGGCGCTATACCGGGGCGGCCGGCAGGCCGAGGCGCTGGGCGTGTACGCGGACGCCCGGCGCGCGCTGCTGGAGCAGCTGGGGGTGGACCCGGGGCCGCGGCTGCGCGAGCTGCACCTGGGCATCCTGTCGGGCGATCCGAAGCTGGCCGCGCCCGCCGTGCCGGTCGGGCCGGCGGCACCGGTGGCGCCGGTGTCCGGGCCGGGCGGCGAGCCGGGCGGTCCGGCACCCGTCCCGCCGGCCCAGCTGCCCGCCGACGTCTCCGACCACACCGGCCGGGACGCGCTGTGCGCGGCGCTCGGCGCGGACCTGGCGCCCGGCGGCCCGGCGATGCCGGTGGTGGGGCTGTCGGGCCTGGGCGGGGTGGGCAAGTCGACGCTCGCGGTGCACGTCGCGCACGCGGTGGGCGGCCAGTACCCGGACGGGCAGCTGTACGTGAACCTGCGGGGGGCGGGGGCGCTGCCCGCCGATCCGGGCGAGGTGCTGGCCGGTTTCCTGGGCGCGCTGGGGGTGGCCGACGCGGCGCTCCCGCCGGGGACGGCGGAGCGGGCCGCGCTGTTCCGGTCCCGGGTGGCGGGCCTGCGGGTGCTGGTCGTGCTGGACGACGCCCGGGACAGCCGGCAGGTCGGGCCGCTCCTGCCCGGCAGCCGCTCGTGCGCGGTGCTGGTGACCAGCCGGGCCTGGCTGTCGGGGCTGCCGACGACCCGGCAGGTCGCGCTGGAGCCGCTGACGCCCGGGGAGTCGGTGCGGCTGCTGGCGGTGATCGCCGGGCCGGAGCGGGTGGCGGCCGAACCGGCGGCGGCCCGGCGGCTGGTGGCGGCCTGCGGGTTCCTGCCGCTGGCGGTGCGGACGGCGGCGTCCCGGCTGGCGGCCCGTCCCGGCTGGCAGCTGTCGCACATGGCGGACCGGCTGGCCTCGGAGCGGCGGCGGCTGGCCGAGCTGGAGTCCGGGGAGCTGGCGGTCGCCGCCTCGTTCCGGCTCAGCTACGACCAGTTGGAGCCGGAGGCCGCCCGCGCGTTCCGGCTGCTGTCGCTGGCGGACGGCCCGGGGGTGTCCTCGGCGGCGGCCGCGGTGCTGCTGGGGCTGCCGGAGCCGGCGGCGGAGCGGCTGGCCGAGGCGCTGACCGACCTGGGGCTGCTGTCCTGCCCGTTCCCGGGCCGCTACCAGTACCACGACCTGCTGCGGCTGTTCGCCCGCGAGCTGGTCCGGGAGGTGGACGGGGAGGCCGCCGGGCGGGCCGCGGTGGAGCGGCTGCTGCGGCACTACCTGGCGAGGGTGGCGAGCCTGTACCGGGTGGTCCGGCCCGGCTACCCGTTCCCGGACCTGGTGGCGGCGCGGATCGCCGAACCGGGGCCCGGGCCGGGCTCCGCCGAACCGGGGCCCGAGCCGGGGTTCGCCGGGCCCGCCGAGGGGCTGCGCTGGGCCCGGCAGGAGGTGCCGGCAGTGCTGGCGGTCGCCGGGCAGGCCGTCCGGGACCCGCAGGGCCCGCTGGCGCTGGTCGCCGACCTGACGCTGGTGCTGATCCAGCTGATCGACCTGGGCACGGCCGTCCCGGAGCTGTGCGAGCTGGCCGGGCGGGTGGCCGAGGCGGCCGCGGCGGCGGGCCTGGCGGAGGGCGAGGCGCGGGCCCGGTACACCCTGATGTGGGCGCAGCGGGAGTTCCAGCGCACCCGGCAGGCCCGGTCCGAGGCGGTCCGGGTGGTGGCGCTGGCCCGGCGGACGGGGCAGGCGGCGCTGCTGCCCGGGGCGCTGATCGTGCTGGCGCTGACCGGGCTGCCGCACTGCACGGACGAGGAGGTCGCGGCCTGGTGCGACGAGGCGGTGGCGCTGAGCGCCGAGTCGGGCAACCGGTCCGCGCGGGCCTTCGTGGAGGGGATGGCGGCGCTGGCGGACCTGGCCGTGGACCGGCCGGAGTCGGCGCTGGACCGGGCCGAGCGCGCGCTGGCGGCGTTCAAGGGCCTCGGTGACTTCGTCGGCCAGGTGCACGTGCTGTACGCCCGGGCGACGGCGCTGCACGGGCTGGGCCGGTTCGAGGCGGCGTGCCGGGACTACGAGGAGTGCCTGGGGGCGCTGCGGGCGCTCGGTTCGCGGGACCGGATGCCGGGCGTGCTGGTGTCGCTGGCCGAGTCGCTGCGGGCGGCGGGGCGGCCGGCGCAGGCGCTGGAGGCGGCCGAGCAGGCGTTGGCGATCGCCGAGCGGGTGGGGCTGGAGCACCGCCGGGCGGACGCGCTGAGCGCGGTGGGCCGCGCGCTGTCCGACCTCGGGGAGCAGGACCGCGGCCGGGCCTGCCTGGCGTAGTGCGGCCAGGACCACGGCCGGGCCTGCCTGGCTCGGTGCGGCGCTCCGGGGGAAGGGCGGCCGCGCACTCCCGGAACGTTTTCCCCGCAATTCCGTTATCTCGCCGAGATACTGCGCGCAGGGTGCGCAACGATCATCACGGTTCTATTTCGGGGTGAACCGCCGGGCGGCGAATGGGCGTCCGGTGGTTCATTCGGCCGGGCCGGGTTCCGGTGCGGCGGACTTCGCGGGCGCGGAAGTCCGCCTGCCGGCCCGGGGGGGATTCCGGGGCGGATTCCGTCCACCCGTTCCCGGTCCGTCCGCGGGGCCCGGAGCGCGCCCGGGGCGTTCCGGGCCGGCGCCCCGGCGGGGCAGCGGCCGCTGCCCCATCGGGCAGTGTCGGCGGGCGGCGGGGACGGCCCTCCGGCAGCGCGTTGACACCCCCTCCGGGGCTGGACCAGGGTGAGGCGGGCCGGGCCGGGCGCCCTTCTGCTCGCTCGACTGCCGGGCGCCGCGCCGAATCCGACGATCCGACGGAGATCCCCACACCATGCAACGAGTCTGCCTCGCCCTGCCCACCATGCGGGCCTGTCCCGGCACCATCGTGGACCTCGCCGAGGAGGCGGCCTACGCCGTCGAGACCTTCGGGGCCGAGGTCCACCTCCTCGTCCTGGACACCACCGAGGGCGCCGAGTTCGCCAAGAACGCGGACGCCGTGGCCGCGCTGGTGCCGGCCCCCGGCGTGTTCGTCCACCACCTGGGCAACGCGGCGCAGCGCGCGTTCTTCCTCGACGTGGCGCGGCGCTCCGGCGGGGCCGACCCCGAACTGCTGCTGGACCTGATGCTCCCGCAGGACGTCGCGTACGGCTCCTGCGTGAACCGGATCTTCCTGGGCGCCGCCGCGCTCGGCTGCACCTCGGCGCACCTGCGCAACGACGACTTCGACTACCAGGTGGTCGACGGCGCGAAGATGTTCCCGATCCACCACGAGCTGCTGTCGCTCGGCAAGCCGGCCGGCGAGGCGCTGGCCGGGGTGGCCCGCTCCGAGCTCGACCCGGCGGACGCGGAGAAGCCGGTGATGCTGGTCAGCGCCGCCTTCATGGGCGAACTCAACGTGGACATCGGCGAGATCAACGAGCTGGACCCGGAGGTGTACCGGGACCTGGTGCGGCTGTGGACCCCGCGGGTGTGGACCCTGGAGCAGCAGGACGAGATGGTGGACGTCTCCTTCAAGGGCGCCGAGCCCGACTCGTTCGACCCGGCCGACTCGGTGCTCGGCGTGCCGGACATCTGGGACGTCTACATGTGCAACGTCGCCATCGACCACCGGGGTTACGAGGTGCTGCCGCTGGTGCCCTCGCTGCGCACCATCGGCGCCGACTACGCGCTGCTGCACGCCCTGGTGCACGCCAAGCTGCCCGCCGTCATCCACAAGCGGCACATCGTCAACTACTACACGCCGGAGCGCCGGATCGGCGCCGGGTTCGTCTCGTACCAGCTGCGCTTCGTGAAGATGCTGCTCTCGATGCTGTACCTGTACCCGGTCTACGGCCAGATGATCGACCTCGGCACCGGGCTGCTGGACGAGCGACACGAGCTGCGGGTGGAGCCGATCCTCGGCCTGGTGCGGAGCACCGTCGACCTGGACCGGGACGTCAACGAGACCTGCCTGGACGAGGTGGACCGCCTCTACCGCAAGCTGGGCGGCAAGTACGCCGAGCTGGCGGACGTGGTGGCCGGGCAGCGGCAGCAGCTGCTGGACGAGGCCCGGGAGGACACCCTGCGCTGGGTCGCGCTGATCGAGAACTGGGCGCCGATGGTGGCCGCCGCCCGCGAACGGGGGCTCGCCGGGTGAGCGGGGAGTTCCTGATCCGGCAACTGGCCGACGGGGACTGGGACGCCGTGGTCGCGCTGGAGCACGCGGCCTACGCGGCCGACGGCCTGTCCGAGGGGCGGGAGGCGCTGGAGTCCCGGGTCGCCTGCTCGCCGGGGACCTGCTTCGTGCTGGAGCAGCGCGACACCGGCGCCGTCCGCGGCTACCTGCTGAGCCTGCCGTACCCGCCGCTGCGCTGCCCGGACCTCGCCGTGGCGGAGGCCGGGGCGTTCGAGTCGGACAACCTGCACGTGCACGACCTGGTGCTGGCCGAGGAGCTGCGCGGCCGGGAGCTCGCCGCGAACCTGATGGAGCACCTGCAGGAGCGGGCCGCGGCGGAGGGCTTCGCGCGGATCTCGATGGTCGCGGTGCGCGGCTCCGACATCCTGCTGCGCTTCTACGGCTACCGCGCGCACCGGGAGGTGGCCGTGCCGGCCTCCTACGGACGGCGGGCGGTCTACATGTCGCGGCCCGTGGACTGACGGCGCCGCGAACGCGTCGGGCCCGACCGGATCCCGCTCCGGTCGGGCCCGACGCGCTTCCCCCGCAAGGGAGTTCAGGCGGTCCAGGTGCGGTGCCGGACGGTGAAGGGGCGGTCGCCGTCGGCGGCGACCGCGGCGCGGAACGGGCCCGGCACCGGGACGTCGGCCAGCCGGAGCGGGCCGGGGCCGAGCGGGGCCGGGTCGGCCAGCCGCAGCGGGGAGGGCCCGGCGAGCGGGAGGCCGAGGCCCTGGGCGAGCCGGCCGCCGTACACCTTGACGCAGGCTTCGCGGCGGCACCACAGCCGGGTGAAGCGGTCGGCGCCCTCGGCGGGGGTGGGCGCGTCCAGGACCAGGGCCGCGTCGGCGGGCGGGAAGTGGCGGCGGGCGATCCGGGCGCCGGCGCCGGGCCCGACGAGCCGCTCGACGTCCGCGCCGACCCGGCGCCCGACGGCGAGGGCCAGCAGCGCGAGCGCCCCCGACCCGGACCAGTTGACCTGGATCCGCGCGGCGGCCGGGGGCAGGACGGGGGCGGGCTTGCCGTGCGGGCCGTAGCGCCACGCCAGTTCGGCGGGCGCGGCGCCGAGCCGTTCGGCCACCAGCAGCCGGACGGCGCCGCGGGCCACCACGAACCGGCCGCCCCCGAGCGGGTCGCGGCTGCGATCGGCCCGCGCCCGCTCCTCGGCGTCGAGCAGGCCGTACAGCCGGCGGACCACGGCCGGGGGCTGGTCGGTGGGGATGCTCCAGACGTCGACGACGTCGGGGGTGGTGGGGGCGTCGGTCACGGCGGGGTCGGTCACGGCAGGGTCAGGGTGCTGAGCCGGCCCAGCCGGCGGTCGTGGTCGGCGACCAGCAGCGGGCCGTCCTGCCCGGGGAGGCGGTCGGCCAGCAGGCTCCAGACGCCGGTGAACGGCTGTCCGGGGCGGGCCGCCGCGACGCCGTCCGGGGTGCCGTCGGGACGGCTGTCGGGGCGGCTGTCGGAGCGGCCGTGCGCGGCGAGGTCGGCGGCGAGCAACAGCCCGGCGCCCGGCCCGAGTCGGCGGTGCTCGTCGAGGACGGAGCGCAGCGCCGCGGCGCCGTCCGGCCGGTCCTGCCCGCGCACCCGCAGGCCCTCCCCCGGTGCCTCCTCGCAGACCAGGACGACGGCGCGGTGCTCGGCGGGCAGTTCGACCGGTTCGGGGGTCTCGTAGTGCAGGGCGCTCTGCTCGGCGAGCACGATCACGGCCCGCCGGCAGCCGCCGGTGCGGTGCTGGACGGCGGCGAGGCGCAGCGCGGTGAAGGCGGCGGCGCTGCCCTGGTCGCAGACGGCGAAGGCGGTGGGCTGCCCGGGGCAGTGGCGGCTGAGCCGGAGCGAGCTCGGCGCGGCGGGCCGGACGTCCGGGGAGGAGAAGGCGAGGATCAGCAGGTCCGCGGGTTCGCCTCCGGGCAGGGCCCGTTCGAACAGGCCGGCGGCCATCTCCGCGTAGTCGTGCCCGGCTCCCGCGGTCAGCAGGTCCTCGCGCAGCGGCAGGCCGTACGGGCGGACCAGGTCGCCGGTGAAGGTGCGCAGGTCGGGGTGGAGGGCGGCCTCGGAGTGGCCGTCGGCTCCGGCGGCGACCGCCCTGGTCACGCGCAGGCCGCGGGTCTCGGCGGGCACCGGGTCAGTCCTCGTCGACGTGGTGTCCGACCACGTAGTCGGTGAGGCTGTCGACGGTGCGGAGGTCGTCGGTGCCGAGGCGCTCGACGTCGACCTGGATGGCGAGCGTCTCCTCGATGTCCAGGACCAGTTCGACGATGCCGGAGGAGGTGAGGCCGTAGTCGTCGAAGAAGCAGGCGTTCGCGGGGACGTCGGCGAGCTCGACGCCCAGGACGCGCGGCAGGACGTCCTCGATGCCGCGCCGGATGCGGGCGCGCACCTCGGGGTCGACCGGCTCGGCGGCGGGACCGGTCGGCTCGGCGGCGAGCTCGGTCGGCTCGGCGGCGGGACCGGTCGGCTCGGCGGCGGGCAACTCGGTTGCGGGCAGGGCTGATTCAGGCAGGGCGGATTCAGGCATGGGTGGACCGTCCGGTGGTGGGTGGTGGGGCGGGCGGGGGCGTCAGTGCTGCAGGACCATGGCCGCGAAGGTGGCGCCGATGCCCGCGGCGGCGATCAGGTAGTGGTCGCCGGGCCGGAGCGCTCCGCCGGTGGTGGCGGTGCGGAGGTTGACGAAGGCGTCCGCGGCGAAGCTGTGTCCGACCGCGGGCACGTTCTCCAGGAGCACCCGCTCGACGGGGTGGTCGAGTTGGCGGCAGATCATCCGCCAGGACGCCTGGTTGACGTTGTGCGGGAGCAGCAGCGCGAGGTCGGAGAGCTCCAGGCCGGCCCGGTCGAGCGCGGCCTCGATGGTCTCGATCATGGTGGGCTGGTACTCGCGCTGGTAGCGGACCATCAGTTCCGGGTCGTCGACCGGCCGGCCGTCGAACTCCGGTCGCTGGCGCACCTCGTAGGAGAGCACGCGGTTGCGGTCGCCGTCCGGGCTGACCAGGCAGGCCGTCGACGCCTCGGCGAAGATCGTGGTGCCGGGCAGCAGTTGGGCGTCCCGGGTGAAGGTCTTCTCCCCCGCGACCACCAGGGCCAGCGCCGACGGGTCGCCGTCGTCCGCGAGCAGTCGTCCGGCCAGGTCGACGGCCAGCAGCGAGGCGGCGCAGGCCTGTTGGGTGACGGTGAACGCCTCGGCGTTGGTGAGGCCGAAGCGTTCCCTGAGCTGGTGCAGGGGGTTGAGCGGGTAGGGCGCGGCGACCGGGGTGCTGCGGGCGTGCAGCAGGTAGCGGACGCGGTGTTCGTTGCCGCGCAGTTCGGGCAGGGCCCGGACGGCGGCGTCCAGCAGGTCGAGCAGCGTCCCGTCCGGGTCCAGGCGCACCTGGTCCAGGCCGTGGAAGCGGCGGAAGAGTCGGAGTTGACGTGGGGTAAGGCCGATCCTGGCGCCCACGTCCTCGATCGGTTCGAGTCGCGGGGGGAGGTGGACGGCCACTGCCTCCAGTGCGGTCACCCCGGTTAGTATTCCCACGCTCCGCGGGTCGCACAAGCGATCACCGCCCTGGAGCCCCCTTTCTCACCCCCGTTGCCGTCGAGCCGGTGGAGCCTTCCGATGACCGATTCCCCGCATTCCTCCGTACACCCAGGAACCTTTCCCGGCCTGGCCTCCGGGCCATCCGCCGGGCTCGATCCGGGATTGCTGGCCGCGCTGGCCGAGGCCGCCGACGCTCTGCCCGAATGGGCACAGTCGCTCGCCCCCGCGGACCGACTCGACGGCGACCTCGCCCTGGACGAGCGCGAGTTCGCCGTGCTGGACGCGCTGCTGCGGGAGCGCTTCGGCGCCGACCTGGGCGCGCTGCGGGCCGGCCTGGACGTGGCCGGCCTGGCCGCGCTGACCGTCGGCGACCTGGCGGAGCTGGTGCGCCGGTGAGCCGCTTCCTGCTGGTGGTGCCGCCGCTGGCCGGGCACGTCCACCCGGCCGCCGGGATCGCGGACGAGCTGGCCGCGCGCGGCCACCAGGTGGCCTGGACCGGCACCGAGACGATGTTCCGGCCGCTGCTGGGCCCGGACGCCCGGGTCTTCGGCACCGGCAACCGGATGTTCCGGGCGATGGGCGGCCACGGCCTGGCCTCGCTGCGCTCGCTCTGGGAGGGCTTCGTCGTCCCGTACGCCAAGTTCACCCTGAAGCCGCTGGACGCGGTGGTGCGGGAGTTCCGGCCGGACGCGCTGCTGGTGGACCAGCACACCCCGGCGGGCGCGCTAGTCGCGCACCGGCACGGGCTGCCGTGGGCGACGCTGGCGCCGGGGGCGATGGAGCTGGGCCGCCCGTACCGGCACCTGCCGCGGGTGGAGGCGTGGACGGCGGGCCTGCTGGCGGGACTGTGGGAGCGGGCCGGGCTGCCGGCCGGGGAGTTCACCGACCCGCGGTTCTCCCCGCACCTGGTGCTGGCCACCTCCGGGCGGGCGCTGCTCGGCGACCTGGAGCCGATGCCGCAGCTCGCCGCGGTGGGGCCGGTGCTGACGGCGCGTCCGGGGGATCCGGCGTTCCCGTGGGAGCGGCTGGCGGGCGGGCGGCGCACCGTGCTGGTCACGATGGGGACGATGTCGGACACCGTCGGCGCGGACTTCCTGCACCGCACCGTCGAGGCGCTGGCGCTGCTCGGCGGGGAGGGCGTCCGGGCGGTGGTCGCCTCGCCCCGGGGGGCACTGCCGGCTGCCCTTCCGGACTCCGTCCTGATGGTCGATCGGGCACCCGTGCTGGAACTGCTGTCCGGCGGCCGGTTGGACGCGGTGCTCTGCCATGGTGGGATGAACACCGTGGTCGAGTCGCTGGCGCACGGTGTCCCCGTGCTGGCGGCGCCGATCCGCAACGACCAGCCGTTCGTGGCGCAGCGGGTCGTGGAGGCCGGGGCCGGCCTCCGGGTCCCGTTCGCCCGGGTCAGTCCGCCGGTGATCGCCGAGCGGCTGCGACGGGTGCTCGACGAGCCCTCCCTGCGGACGGCAGCCGAGCTGATCGGTCGTCAACTGCTGTCCGGTGGCGGGGCGTTGGCCGCCTCCGACCGGATGGAAGCGCTGTCCGCCCCCTGACGGCGCTCCGCGTCCGCCAATTGCCGTCCCATGAGCGGTGGTTGGCGGGCGCGGCCCCCCGCACCCCACTCCAGCACGGGAGTTCCGGATTGATCGAGACCAAGGGACTTCGCAAGTCCTACCCGTCCGGGAAGCACGGCCGGACCGTGGTCGACGCCGTCCGCGGCATCGACCTGGACGTCCCGGCCGGTGAGATCTTCGGATTCCTCGGCCCCAACGGCGCCGGGAAGACCACCACCCTGCGGATGCTCGCCACGCTCATCCGCCCGGACGGCGGCGAGGCCCTGATCGCCGGCGCCGACCTGCTGGCCGATCCGGCCGCGGTCCGCCGCCGGATCGGCTACGTCGCCCAGGGCGGCGGCACCGCCGACGCGGTCACCGGGCGGGAGGAGCTGGTCATGCAGGCCCGGATGTACGGCGCCCGCAAGGCCGAGGCCCTGCAGCAGGCCGCGGACGCCCTCAAGGCGTTCGACCTGACCGAGTTCGCCGACCGCCACTGCAGCACCTACTCCGGCGGCCAGCGCCGCCGGGTGGACATCGCCCTCGGGGTGATCCACTCCCCGAAGGTGCTGTTCCTGGACGAGCCGACGGTGGGCCTCGACCCGGCCAGCCGCGGCCAGGTGTGGGCCGAGATCAAGCGGCTGCGCACCGAGGGCATGACGGTGGTGGTCACCACCCACTACCTGGACGAGGCCGACGCGCTCTGCGACCGGGTCGCCATCGTCGACCACGGGCGGATCGTGGTGGAGGGCACCCCGGAGGCGCTCAAGCGCGAGATCTCCGGCGACGTGGTGCTGCTCGGCCTCACCGCCGAGGAGACCGGGCCCGCCGCCGACGCCCTGCGCGACCGGCCGTACCTGCACCGGCTGGAGCCGGGCGAGGACGGCCTGCGGCTCTACCTGGACGACGGCGCGGCGGCGGTCCCGCAGCTGCTGAGCGTCCTGAACGGGGCGGGCATCGTCCCCGGGACGGTCCAGCTCCAGCGGCCGAGCCTGGACGACGTGTTCCTGGCCCGCACCGGCCGCTCCATCGAACAGTCCTGACGAGAAAGCCCTGGAGTCCCTTCCGTGAAGCTCGCCCGTGACACCTGGCTGGTCTTCCAGCGGCAAGTACTGCTGATGTGGCGCACCCCGATCTGGATCGTGATCGGCGTCACCCAGCCGGTGTTCTACCTGCTGCTGTTCGCCCCGCTGCTGAAGCAGGTGCTGGGGCCGATGGGCGCCACCAGCTACGCCGAGGCGTACCAGATCTACGTTCCCGGCCTGCTGGCGGTGCTCTGCATCTTCGGCGGCCTCTACACCGGGTTCAGCCTGCTCGGCGAGCTGAAGGCCGGCATCATCGAGCGCTCCCGGGTGACCCCGGTCAGTCGGCTCGCCCTGCTGCTCGGGCGGGCCCTGCGCGAGACGCTCGGACTGATCGTCCAGGCGGTCATCATCACGCTGGTCGCGCTGCCGTTCGGCCTGCGGGTCGACCTGCCCAGCCTGCTGCTGGCCTACCTGCTGCTCGGCCTGCTGGCGCTGATGACCTCGGCCATCTCGTACGGCATCGCCCTGGCGCTGCCCAACGACGCCGCGATGGCGCCGGTGGTGAACACCATCGCCCAGCCGATCGGCCTGCTCTCCGGCACCCTGCTGCCGATGGCGCTGGCGCCGCTGTGGCTGCAGACGGCGGCCAAGTGGAACCCCTTCTACTGGGCGGTGGAGGGCATGCGGGCGCTGTTCTCCGGCCACCCCGGGGACCGCGTGGTGTGGCAGGGGCTGCTGATCGTCACGGTGCTGACCGGCGCGGCGATCGCCTACTCGGCCCGGCTCTTCTCCACCCGGATCCGGTAGTCCCGGGCACGACGCGGTAGTCCCGCGCACGACGTGGGGGGATGGGCCGCGGCCCCTCCCCCCACGTCGTGCTCAGCGCGCGGCGGCCCGGACGAAGGCGGCCAGCCGGGCCACGCCCTCCTCGATCTGCCGCCCGTCCAGGGCGCTGATCGACAGCCGCAGCCGCTGCTCGCCGCCGCCCGCCGGGTAGAACGGCGCCATCGGCGTCCAGAGCACCCCGTGCTCGCGGGCGCAGCGCTCCATCGCCGCCTCGTCCGCGGTGAACGGCACCCGGAGCACCGCGAAGAAGCCGCCCTCCGGCTCGTTCCAGGACACCCCGAGGCGCTCCCGCTCGGCCGCCGGGAAGTGCCGCTCCAGTTCGCGCAGCAGGACGTCCAGGTTGGCCGCGTAGTGGGCGCGGGCGGGGGCGTTGGCGGTGCGCAGCCGGCAGCCGTGGCGCAGCAGCATGCCGCCGATCACGGCCTGGCTGAGCGCCGGGGTGTTGACCGTCGTCATGCTCTTCAGCTTGGCGAGCTCGTCGGCGAGCAGCGTGGTGCGGCCGTCGGGGGCGGTCACCCGCTGGTCGGCGACGACGTAGCCGAGCCGGGCGCCGGGGAAACAGGTCTTGGCGAACGAGCCGAGGTGGACCACCTGCCCGCGGTTCCCGTCCAGCGCCTTCAGGGTGGGGCGTTCGCCCTCCTGGCGGCTGAAGAAGCCGTACGGGTTGTCCTCGATCACCAGCAGCCCCTCCTCGGCCGCCACCGCCAGCAGCCCGGCCCGGTCCGCCACCGGCATGCTGGTGCCGGACGGGTTGGCGAAGTCGGGGACGACGTAGAAGGCGCGCGGGCGGCGGCCGGCGGCCCGGACGGCGCGGGCGGCCGCGCGCACGGCCTCCGGGTCCGGGCCGCCGCCGGGACCCTCCGGGACGGGGACGGTCGTCAGGTCGAGCAGCCGGGCGGCGCCGGTGACGCCGACGTAGCAGGGCGAGCTGACCAGCAGCACGTCCTCGGGCGTCGCGCACAGGGCGCGCAGCACCAGCAGCATGCCCTCCTGGGCGCCGACGGTGAGCACCAGCGACTCGGGGGCGACGTCCAGGCCCTCGTCGTTGGCGAGGGTGCGGGCGAGCAGGTCGGCGATGATGCCCTTGGTGGGCCCGTACTGGAACAGCGCGGTGCGCACCGCGCTGTCGCTCAGGCCGCGCTCCTCGCGCAGGTGGCGCAGGTAGGTGTCCAGGTCGGCGTGGACGTCCCCGGGTTCGAAGAAGCCCTCGTGCGGGCGGCCGGGGGCGAAGGAGAGCGCGTCCGGGTAGCGCTCGGTGACCTCGTTGAGGAAGGTCATCGCGTCCAGCAGCGGGTCGGCGAGGCTGGCGTGCAGGTCGCCCAGCGGGATGGTGGCGGTGCCGGCTTCGGCGGTCGTGGTCATCGCAGGGCCTCGCGCAGTCGGTCGGCGGCGTACTGCTGGGCGGCGCGGCCGTCGTCCAGGACGCCGGACATCGCGAAGAAGCCGTGCGGCATGCCGTCGTAGCGGCGCAGTTCGACCGGGACGCCGGCGGCGCGCAGGGCTTCGGCGTACTGCTCGCCCTCGTCGCGCAGCGGGTCGTACTCGGCGGTGATCACGGTGGCGGGCGGCAGGCCGGCCAGCGAGGGGGCGCGCAGCGGGGAGGCCAGCGGGTCGGCGCCGTCGGCCGGGTCGGCCAGGTAGTGGCCCCAGTACCAGGCCACCGAGCGGCGGTTGAACAGCGCCGGGTCGTCGTGCTCGCGGACGGACGCGGTGTCCGCGGCGTGGTCGGTGTTCGGGTAGACCAGCAGTTGGTGCCGGATCGCCGGGCCGCCGCGCTCGCGGGCCAGCAGGGTGAGCGCGGCGGCCAGGTTGCCGCCCGCGCTGTCCCCGGCGACGGCCAACCGCCCCGGGTCGGCGCCGAGTTCGGCGGCGTGCGCGGCGGCCCACTCGGCGGCGGCGAGCACGTCGTGCACGGCGGCCGGGAAGGGGTGCTCGGGGGCGAGCCGGTAGCCGGCCGCGACGGTGACGCAGCCGACGGCGTTGGTGAGGCGGCGGCAGATCGCGTCGCCGGTGTCGAGCGAGCCGAGCGTCCAGCCGCCGCCGAACAGGTAGAGCAGGACCGGGAGTTCGGCCCCGGCCCCGGCGCCGTCCGCCGGGCGGTAGACCCGCAGCGGCAGCGGGCCGCCGGGGCCGTCGACGGTGAACTCCTCGACCGCGCCGACGGGTTCCGGGTTCCCGGCGGCCGCCCGGATGTCGGCGAGGTCGGCGGCGCGGGCCTCGGCGAGGGTGCGGGTGTAGAGCGGGGGCGTGCCGGCCGCGACGCGCTGCCGGCGCAGGGCCTCGGCCTGGGGGTGCAGTGGCAAGGGACGTTCCTGGGTTCGGGCCGCCGGGCGGCGGCGGGTCGGTGCGGGTTCTGGCGTACGGCGGTGGCGCGGGAATGCGGTGGCGCGCCGGGAAGGCACGCCGTCGCAGGCGGGATCCCCTGACAACCGTTTCTGAAGCACGGGCCGATCGTGGCGCGGGCCGATCGTGGTGCGGTGCGGTGCGGTGCGGTGCGGTGCGCACGAGGATACGGGGGCGCGGGCGGATCCGGGGAGGTGACTACCCGTCAAGCACGGTGCGGTCGAGGTCGGTCAGCCGGGGGCGGCCCAACAGGGCGAGGGTGTCGTCGAGTTCGGCCTTCAACAGGTCGAGGACCCGGGCGACGCCGTGCTCGCCGTCGACGGCCAGGCCCCACAGCACCGGGCGGCCGATCAGGACGGCCCGGGCGCCGAGGGCGACCGCGAGGGCAACATCGGTGCCCGTCCGGACACCGCCGTCCAGGAGGACGGGCAGGCTCGGCGGTACCGCGGCGGCCACTTCGGGCAGCGCGTCGAGGGACGCCGGGGCACCGTCGAGCTGGCGGCCGCCGTGGTTGGAGACCACGACGGCGTCGACGCCGTGCTCGGCGGCGAGCCGGGCGTCCTCGGCGGTGAGGATGCCCTTGAGGACGATCGGCAGGCTGCTGCGTTCGCGCAGCCAGGCCAGGTCGGACCAGGTCAGGGTGGGGTCGAACTGCTCCCGGGCGTGGTCGGCGAGGCCCGAACTCCCTTCGTCCGCGCGGTGGCTGGCGGCCATCAGGGCCGGGTCGAGGTTGACGGCGCGGACGTGCGCGGGGATCGCGAAGCCGTTGCGGGCGTCGCGCAGCCGGCGGCCGATCCGGGGGGCGTCCACGGTCAGCACCAGGGCGCGGTAGCCGGCGGCTTCGGCGCGTTCGACCACGGCGGCCAGCGCGTCGCGGTGGCGCAGCCAGTAGAGCTGGAGCCAGAGCGGGCCGGTGGCGGCCTCCGCGATGGATTCCAGGGTGCGGCTGGCGAAGATCCCGGCGACCATGAGCGCCCCGGCGCGTCCGGCCGCGCGGGCGGTGGCGACCTCGCCCTCGGGGTGGAACAGCCGGTGGTAGGCCATCGGTGCGATGCCGACGGGGGTGCTCAGCGGGCTGCCGAGCAGGGTGAGGCCCTGGTCGGTGGCGGAGACGTCGACCATGGTGCGCGGGCGCAGCCGGCGCCGTGCGTACGCGTCCCGGTTGGCGGCGAGGGTGCGTTCGGCGCCGCTGCCGCCCTGGACGAAGTCCCAGAGCTCGGCGGGGAGCCGGCCCCGGGCCGCGCGTTCGAAGTCGGCCAGTTCGAGTGGTCCCACGGGGTTGCCTTTCCGGGCAGGCCGCGCTCGGGCCCGCTCCGGCCCGGCAGCGTAGGAGGCCGCGCGCTCAATGGTCTAGACCTTGCTTCGGTTCGATCGCCTGTGCCATCGTCAGGAAGTCGAACCGACCGCTCGGTTGCGACCGCACGACCATCCGACCTCCCCTTCGTGGAGTGGCGTTGACCGGCTCTTTCGCACCTTCCCTCCCGCCTGCCCAGGCCCCGGACGACTGGGTGGACCGCTTCCTGCTGGCCGGCCCGGACGACCAGGAGTGCCTGCGCTTCGGCACCCCCGTGGACCGCGCCGCGCTGCGCGCCCTGGTCGCCGAGCAGGCCGGCCGGCTCACCGCCGCGGGCCTCGCCCGCGGCGGCACGGCCGCCCTGCGGCTGGCGCCCTCGCTCGGCTACACCGCCGCGCTGCTGGCCTGCTGGCAACTGGGCGCCCAGGCCGTCCTGCTGGACCACCGCCTCACCGACCACGAGGTGGCGCTCGCCGTCGAACGGCTCGCCCCCCAGGTGCTGGTGGAGTCGGCGCACGGCCCCGCGGCCGCGATGCGCGGCTTCGCCGAGACCGACCCGGTGCCGGTGGCGCGGCCGGACGGCCGCCCGGCCGCGACCGGCCACGCCCTGGTGCAGCTGAGCTCGGGCTCGACCGGCCCGGCCAAGGTGATCGCCCGCACCGCCGCCGACCTGCTGCGCGAACTCGACTGCTACGCACGGCTGGAGGCGTTCCCGAAGGCCGGCGAGCGGGTCGTCCTGCTCTCCTCGGTGGTGCACGTGCTCGGCCTGGTCGGCGGGCTGCTCAACAGCCTGCACGCCCGGGTGCCGCTGACCGTGCCCGCCCGGATGACCACGGCGGGCGTCCTGGCCGCGATCGGCGAGGACGACCGGCCGACCACCGTGATCGGCGTCCCGTTCCACGCCGAGCTGCTGGCCGGCGCGGCCGACCCGCCGCCGCTGCCGCAACTGCGCCGGATGATCGTGGCCGGCGAACTGGTCCGGCCCGGGCTGCCCGCCGCCTTCACCGCCCGCTACGGCGTGCCGCTGGGCACCATGTACGGGATGACCGAGCTCGGCGTCATCGCCACCGACCTCGACGGCACCGGGCACCCCGAGGTGGTGCCCGTGCACGGCATGGACCTGCGCGAGGACGGCGGCGAACTGCACATCGCGATGGCCGCCTCCCCCTACCCGGGCCTCACCGACCCCACCCGCTGGTCGGACGGCCGCCTGCACACCCGGGACGCCGGGCGGGTCGACCCGGTGACCGGCCGGGTCACCGTGCTCGGCCGGCGCGACTCCCAGGTCTCGATCGGCGGCCTCAAGGTCGACCTCAACGAGGTCGAGCACACCATCGCGGCCCTGCCGGAGGTCCGCGAGGCCGTGGTGGTCTTCGCGGACGGCGCCATCGAGGCGTACCTGGCCACCGGGGACGCCGACGCCGGCGCCGATGCCACCGCCGACGCCGTCCGGGCGGCGCTGGCCCGCGAGTTGGCCGCCTTCAAGCGGCCCCGGCAGCTCACCTTCCTCCCGGCGCTGCCCCGCACCGCCACCGGCAAGCTCGTCCGCGACACCGCCGCGCTGCGCGCCGCCGCCCGCTGACCGCCGGCCTGCCGACCCGCCAACCGCCGAACGACCGCACACCCGTACCGAACCCCCGACCCAGCACGAGGAGCACCACCATGCAGGAGCGCATCCAGGAGTTCGTCATCGCGGCACTCGCCGGGATGAACTACGACGTCGACGGGATCACCGGCGACACCGACCTCGGCCCGGCCGGGCTCGACCTCGAATCGCTGGCGCTCGCCGAGCTCTCGGTCCAGGTCGAGGACGAGTTCGGGATCAAGTTCGACCTGGACGAGATGGAGACCACCGCGCTGATGACCCTCGACCAGTTCACCGCCGACGTGGCCGGCCGGATCGCCACCGCCACCGCCGGAACCGCCGCGTGAGCAGCACCGTGCTGCCGGACCGGGCCGCCGTGGTGGCGATGCTCGCGGCGTTCGGGCAGCGGGCCGCGGAGCAGGTGCCCGACACCCTCGGCTCACTCGAACTCACCTGGCTGACCGCCGAGTTCGAGCAGCGCTACGGCATCGAGCTGGAGCTCTCGGACGAGCAGTTCGCGGCCGTCCGCACGGTGGACGACGCCGTCGCGGTGCTGCGCGCCGCCGTCCTGGCCGCGCCCGGCGCCGATGCCGCCCCCGACGCCGCCGCCGTCTCCGGTGGGGTCGCCGTCTCCGGCGGGGTCGCCCGGTCATGAGTTCCAGCGCACCGCCGGCCGACCGGCCGGTGTTCACCGGCCTCGGGGTGCTCAGCGCCTTCGGTCCCGGTCTCGTCCCGCTGGCGGCCGCCGCCGCCCGGGGCGGGACCGGCTTCGCCGAGGTGACCCGCTTCGACGTCGGCCGGCGCGGCACCCGGCGGGCGGCCCTGCTGGCCGACCCGCCGCCGCTCGCCGACGCGGTGCTCGACGCCGTCGCCGACGCCGGCCGACAGGCCGAACTCCCGCCCGGCGCACCGCTGTTGCTCGCCCTGCACAGCGACCTGCAGACCCGCGAGGTGGCCCGGCAGGTGTCGGAGGGCGCCGCCGCGCTCGGCCTGGCCGGGGTGCACCGGGTCTACACCGGCGCCTGCGTGGCGGCCGCCACCGCGGTGGCCGACGCCGCCGTCCTGGTCGGCTCCGGCCGGTACCCCCGGGTGGTGGTCGCGGCCGGGCACCTGGTGGAGCCGGGCGTCTTCGCGGCCTTCGACGCGGGCCGGGCCCTGGCCCGCGACGGCGCGCTGCGACCGTTCAGCGCCGGGCGCAGCGGCACCCTGCTCGGGGACGCCGCGGTGGCCGTGGTGGTCGAGGCGGCGGACGCCGCCGCCGCGCGCGGCGCCCGCCCGCTGGCCCGGCTGGCCGGCTGGGGCATGC
>NZ_JBSGET010000083.1:0-37713 GCF_053603035.1 Kitasatospora sp. NPDC004272
CGCCGTCCGCGCCGGCGGAGAGCACGTCCCGCTGGTCGTGGAGGTCCACCGCGCCGACCACGACGCGGTCGTCACCGTCCACGACCCGCTCGCCGGCGTCGGCCCGCGCCGCACCGGCACCGCGCCGGACAGCGACGAGGCGGAGTCCGGCCGCGGCCTGATCCTCCTCGACGTCCTCGCCCCCGGCTGGACCGTCCGCCCGTCCGCGATCGGCAAGCGCATCCGCTGCCGCATCCCGGCCGCCGACTGACCAACCCCCTCCGCGCTCGCTGCGCCCCGGGCCCCGGTCCTCGGCGCAGCGAGCGCGTCCGTGAACTTCCGGCTGGAGGCCGTCATGAAGCAGAACACCAGCACCAGCGAATCGACCGTCAAGACCGGGCGCGAGCTGGCCGCCTACCGCCGCTACGTCGCCCGCCAGCTCGGCCCGCAGCAGGTCGGCGGCATCTACCGCTGCGGCTACTGGGGCGACGTGTACGAGGTCCTCGCCATCCGGACCGAGTCGCCCTGGCAGATCAGCGTGCGCACCCTGGGCGAGACCCGGATTCGCACGCACAGCACCGGCTGGGACGAGCGCCGCGACCAGGTCGTCGCCGAGCCCGGCGCCGCCGCCCTGACGGTCTGGGTCGAGCACATGCTGGCCGCCCCGGCCGCTGGCGGCGCGCTCCTGGAGCAGCGCCACGTCCTGGACGAGGCCGCCCACCCGGCCACCGTCGCCGCCTTCAACGAGCTCGCCCGCACCGCCCGAATCGCCTGACCCGCACCACGACGCAGAAGGAGACCGTCATGGACTGGCGCCACCGCGCGGTGTGCCGCGAAGAGGACCCCGAGCTGTTCTTCCCGATCGGCAACACCGGCCCGGCCCTGCTGCAGATCGAGGAGGCCAAGGCCGTGTGCCGCCGCTGCCCGGTCATGGAGCAGTGCCTGACCTGGGTGATGGAGACCGGCGAGGACACCGGCGTGTGGGGCGGGCTGAGCGAGGACGAGCGGCGCGCAATGAAGCGCCGCAACTCCCGCAACCGTGCCCGCACCGCCACCGCCCGCTGACCGCACATCGGTTGCTGTCGTTCGCCGCCCGCCCTGTTCCCGGACCACCCGGGGCGTGGGGCGGGCGGTGTTCGTCGGTGCCCGACGCACCGCCCGCCACGACCAGCAGGAGGCCCCCTTGTTTCGCCTGATTCGCACCCGCACCTGGACCGAGACCCGGCACCGCCTGCTCGACACCGAGTACGAGCTGGCCGCGGCCACCGCGATTCTCGCGGCCCAGGGTTCCGGCTGGGAGCCGTCGCAGGCGCCCGTCGACGGCGACCTGGCCGCGGTCCTCGCGCACGTCGAGAACGCCGTGCGCGAGGAGGCCGCCTGCCGGGCCGCCGACTACGCCGAGCAGCACCTCGACCCCACGCACTGCCTGGGCCTGACCCTGGCCGAGCGCTGGAGCGGCTACCCCGACGGCAGCGCCGTCTACTGCCTGGGCGCCGACCGGTGGCTGCACTACCACCCCGGCCGCACCCTGCTGCGCACCTACCAGAGCCACGGCTGGCCGGAGGCCGAGGAGATCCACCTGATCAAGAGCAGCCCTCGCCCTTGGGAGATGCAGACGGTCGACTCCCTGCCCGCGCTGCTGGAACTGCTCGGCCTCAGCCGTCCCGGCCCCCGCAGCACCGACAGCGGCACGGCCGTCCCCGCTGCGTTCTGACCGAGGCCCGCCCAGCCCGGCCGCCCCCCTTCTCGCCCCCGCGGCGGCTGCCACTTCCAGGGCGGCCGCCGCCGCTTCGCGTCTTCCGGAGGCCCCTCGTGACCCTCACCGCCATGCCGCCGACGGCGGCCCCGCCCGGCCCGGCGCGCCCCGCGCCCGGCCCCAGCTCCCCTTCCGCCACGCCCGCCGCCGCGGCGGTGCACGTGGTGAGCCGCCAGGAGTACGAGGCGGCGACGACCGCTCTCGCCAAGCTCAAGAAGCTCGGCGACACGATCACCAGTTCGCTGATGTCGATCGGCGGCGGCGCGCTGGTCTTCACCTGCATCAACGTCACCCGGTTCGCGATGTCCCACGACATCCCGATGTGGATCGCGTGGATGCTCGACCCGATGGCCTCCCTCGCGCTGATCACCGTCCTGTACGTCGACGGCGTCCTGACGGAGCAGGGCGGCGAGCGCGCCGGCACCTGGCCGTTCCTGCTGCGCTGGTTCGCCGGTATCAGCACCTGGCTGATGAACTCCTGGACCAGCCTGTACCCGGACGGGAAGTTCATGCTCATCCCCAAGCACCCGGACGCCGGCGGCCTGCTGCTGCACTCCGTGGCCCCGTTCCTGCTGATCACGATGGCGGAGGCGTCCTCCGGCTACCGCAAGTACCTCGCCCGCAAGCTCGCCGAACTGCGCCAGGTCGTGCAGGACTTCGAGGACCAGCAGCACGCCGCGAAGAGCGACCGCGAGCGCCGCACCCGCGAGGAGGCGGAGCGGCGCGAGGCCGCACGGCTGGAGGAGCAGCGCACCGAGCGCGAGGACCGGCGTCGCCGGGAGGAACGCGAGCACCAGGAGCACCTGGAACGCGAGCGGGTCCGCGAGGCCGCCGAGGCCGCGCGCATCGCCGGACAGGCCGAGGCCGCCCGGCTTCGCGAGCAGGCCGCGCTGGAGAGCGCGAGGGCGCAGCGCGAAGCCGAGGAGAAGCGGGCGGAACGCGAGGCGGAAATCGCCCGGCTTCGCGAGGAACGCGAACTGGAGAACGCGAGGGCGCTCCGCGATGCCGAGCGGTTGCGGATCGAGCGGGAAAACGAGGAGGCGCGGCTGCTTCGCGAGAAGGAAGCCGAGGAGTCTCGGCTGCGGCGCGAGCAGGAAATCGAGGCGGCCCGGCTGCGGATCGCGAGGGAGAACGAGGAGGCCGCGAAGCGCTCGGCGGCCGAGCGCGAGGCGCTGCGGATCAAGGCCGAGGCCGAGGCGAAAGCCAAGGTCATGCTGGCAGAGGAGCAGGTCCGGCAGCAGCAGGCGGCCGAACAGGAACGCCGGGCGAAGGAGGCCGCCGAGGCTGCTGAGAAGCGCCGCAAGGCAGAGGAGCGGGCCGCCGCGCGCCAACAGCGACTGGCCTCGCAGACTGCTCGCCCTTCCCGCGCCAGCGCCTCGCGATCCGTCTCGGAAATCGCCTCGCAGAACGGCGGCACGGTTCCTCGCGAAGTCCGCTCGCAGCTTCGCGAGCAGGCCGAGCGGGAGGTCGCGAGGTTGATGCTGGAGGGCTCGGACATCGACCAGAAGGCGATCGGCGAGCGCTACGGCAAGGGCGAGACGTGGGTCGGAGACCGCATCCGGTCCGCGAAGAAGCGCCTCGCGGACGACTCGGAGTTCGAGCTCGCGGTCATTTCCTCCGCGCTGGAGGACGAGATGCCGGTCTCCGAGGAGACCAAGCACGACGACCAGGCCGCCGAGGCCGCCTGACAGGACGTCGGCTTCTCCGGTGGCCACCAGGACGCTCACAACGTCCTGGTGACCGCCGAAGGCGTCGAAGCGCCGAGCACCACGGTAGCGGCACCCGGCCCCCGCCGGGCCTGACGGCTCCGATTTCACCCCTATCACCGCAGGTCAAACCCCTTTACGTCGCACCACAGGGAGAAGTTGATGAGCACCCTCGCGTACGTGACCGGCCTCGTGCTGGTCGCCCTGGCCGTCGTCGCGATCGTCGTGACGCCGCTGTTCCTGGCCCACGCCCGTACCACCCACGACCACGGCCCCGCCTGCTGGTGGTGCCACCCGCGCCTGCGCCGCAGCCGCTGACCTGCCTGTTCGTCCGGCCGTTCATCGCCGTCCCCGACCACCCGATGCGGGTGGGTGCGGGGGCGGTCACGGCCGTCCGGCCGACGGGAACCGACACGAGGGAGGCAGCGGTGGGCGACACCGCGCAGCCGCCGGCCTGGCGGCGCAAGAGGATCGAGAAGCGCAGCGAGGAGCGGGCCCGCCGGGTCGGCGCGCACGCCGCGAAGATCCGGAGCAAGGCGGTCGGGGGCGGCGCGAAGGTCGCCGCGGAGGCCGAGTGGGACGTCCTGCGGTCGGTGATCGGCAGGCTGCCGGAGGCTGTGCGGGACGGCGAGTGGATGCAGCTCGCGACCGCTCTGCAGTCGTTGTCGGCGAACCTGGCCAAGCGTCACAGCAAGTGACGGGGCGCCGGTTCTGATTGCGAAATTCGCCCCGCGCATTCGCATGTACGCGTATCTGCCCGGGCCCAACGCGTAGGGGCGCGCAGGCGCGCGCGCGAGAGTACCCGCCCACGTTGTGTAACTGCAAGGGGCGGGTGCGGGGGCTGTCCCGGGCCGTCAGAAGTCGTTCTGACGGCCCGGGACAGCCTTCGCACCAGTGATCCACAACAAGATCGACAAGCCACGAGTGCCCCTTGGGAGGGGATGGTCATGACCGTAATCGAGACGACGGTGGCGGCGGGAGTCGGTGTCGCCAGCATGGCGCTGTCGGCGGCGCTGCAGGTGCTCGCGAGCGGCGGGCAGACGCTGACCGCGGGTGCGGGCAAGCGCCACGGCGGCCGCGGCGGCGGGCGGGCGGCGGGGGCGGTGAAGGGTGCGCTCGCGAAGCTGGAGATGCCGCACCTGCACATCGCGCTGTTCACCGCGGGCGGGGTCGGCCTGGCCGGCACCGGGCTGGGCCACCTGATCAACGAGGGCGTCACCTGGGCCAACGACGCGGTCGCGAGCCTGATGACCGACTGGGTCGGCGTCGGGGTGGGCTGGCTGGTGTCGCTCGGGGCGGCGGTGGTGCTGCTGATCGACGTGCGCGACAACCGCTGCAGCCCGCGCACCCTGGCGCTGGCCGCGAGCATGCCGTTCTTCGCGACCGCGATCCCCGGCAAGGTCGGCCACGGGGTGGCCGCGGCGGTCGGCTGGGTCGCGCACTTCGTCGCCGGGATCGTCGCCTCCGCCTTCGGCCTCCAGTAGAAGAAGGAGAGCAGCAGATGGAACTGCTCATCGCGATGGCGCTGGCGTACGCGCTGGGTGGCGGGGTCACCGCCGGCCGGGCGACGGCCGCGCAGCACACCAAGACGCCGAAGGACCCGAAGCCGATCGACCGGACCGAGTCCGGGAAGAAGATCGCCCAGGGCGCGATCAACTCGGTCGCCCGCGTCTACACCTTCACCTCCGGCGCGCGGGAGGGCTGGCGCAAAGCCTGGCCCGAGACCAAGGCGGCGATCAGTGAGCGCCGGGCCAAGGTCAAGGCCGCCAAGGCGGCACGTAAGAGCGGCGCCGCGGCCGAGGCGGAGATCGTGGACGCCGAGATCGTCGAGGACGAGACGGTGAACACCGGCGGCCCGACCGCGCCGGCCGCGCCGGCCGGGGCGGACGCGGAGGCGGCGGCGCGGCTCGCGGCGGCGGTGGCCGCCGCCGAGGCGGAGGCCGCCCGCCTGGAACGCGAGCGGAAGGAGCGCCTGGCCCGCTGGGAGGCGGAGGACCGGGCCCGCGAGGAGCAGGCCAAGGCCGCCGCCACCGGGCCGGTGCCGCCCAAGCCGGAGCGGCCGCCGACTGTCGGCACCGCACCGGCGCCCGCCCCCGCCCCCGTCGACACCGCGTCGGCGGGGGCGGTCCCGTCCCCGGCCCCCTCCCCGGAGGGCGGCCCGCACCTGCGGATCGTCAAGGACGACCCCACGATGCCCGCCCCCGGCACCGGCGGCGGAACCATCACTACGCCGAGGAGCGGCATGAGCAACCTGCCCACCATGTCGGCGCTGGTCACCGAGGTGACCGGCGTCGACTCCCTGATGCAGTACCTCGCCCAGCTCTCGCGCTGGGCGCGGATGGAGAAGGACGACGCGGCCGCGGCCGTCACCCGCCTGAGCGACCTGCGGGCCAAGGCCGAGCACGCCTACAACGCCGCCGCGGCCGCGAAGTACGACGCGAAGACGCTCGGCGAGCTCGCGGCGATCGTCGAGAAGCTCACCGAGTTGAAGACCTCCCGTGAGGAGGACCTGCGCACCTCCGACCTCGCCGAGCGCAACGCCTCCCAGGCGTCGGCGAACGTGTGGGGCCGCCACGGCGGCATCCAGGAGGCCCGCAACGCCGCCGACGTCGACATGGCCGAGACCAGCACCTACGGCGACTGACCGAAGGTCAGCACCGAAGAGCAGAAACTGCGAGGAACCGCATGGCAGAGATCACCTACGGCCAGATCCAGGAGAACCTGGTGCAGCTGGCGGTCGCGACCGCGATCGAGGAGGCTGCGGCCCGCGACCGGTTCGAGCGCCTGAACACCAAGGTCGTCGAGGCGGAGCGCAACTACCACGCCATCGAGCGGCTCGGCTTCGACCCGCTGACGCTGAACGACTTCCAGCAGGTCGGCGGCGCCCTGGTCGGCCAGGCCCGCGCGGTCGCGGCGGCCGCGAACTGCGCGATCGAGCTCAACGGCATGGCCCGGGCCGCCGGGCTGGCCATCGAGCAGCGCCACGGCGGCTTCGACCGGGCGGTGGCTTCCGCGCCGGTCCCGGCCGCCAACCGCGAGGCCTACAACAACCGCCTCTGACCGAGCACCGGACCCGGACCCGGACCCGGACCTGACACCCGTTCAGGAACGGGGCCGGGGCCCGGAACGGCCGCGCCGTCCCGGTCGCGCACCGCCCGCCTGCCCGTCCCGCCACCACCGGCGGGGCGGGCGGTTCGGTGCCCGGCCGAGGTGCCGCACCCGCACCCGCCCACGACCCGCACCGTCATCCGCGTCCGCCCGCTGCACCGCTGGAGTCCTCCCGTGACGAAGCCCTTCACCGCCCCGGCCGGGGCGGACACCACCCCCACCGCCGGCGGCACCCTGCCGCGCCGCATCGCGCGCGGCACCTGGCGCCGGCTGCACCGCCACCGCCGCCACCTGCCCCCGCTCGCGACGTCCCTGGTCCTGGCCGGCTACGGGCAGGCCCTCACCCACGCCCCCCACGGCCTGGTGGGCGCGCTCGCCGCCGACGCCGCCCTCCCGGCCGCCGTCCTGGTCGCGCGCACCTGGCGCAAGAAGGGCCCCTACACCCGCACCGCCGTCAAGTTCCTGCACCGGCACCGGGTGCTGCCCACCCCGCCGAACCGGCCGATGCGCCGGGCCGAGCTGATCCGCACCTCCCTCGCGGCCGGCGCGGCCGGGGCGCTGCTGACCGCGATGCCCCTCACCCACACCGGCCCGTTCGAGGCCCCGATGACCGGGCTGTGGTGGCTGGCGCTCACCCCCGCCACCGCGATCCCGTGGTGGTGGCGCCGCCGCATCCGCGCCACCGCCGAACCGCTCGGCGCCGAGCAGCGCATCGCGGTGTGGGAGGAGAAGGTCGGCGCCGCCCGCGGGGCGCTGCCCGGCTCCCGGCTCCTGGAGCCGGTCGACACCGGCGACGGGGCCTGGGAGGCGCTGATCGAACTGGACGGCGGCCGGCAGACCACCTCCTCCGCGATCGGCGCGACCACGCTGATCGCCTCCGCCTACGGCCTGCCGATCTCCTCGATCGCCGTGGACGGCGTCCCGGGCGGCGCGGCGAATCGCGCCAAGCTCCTCGTCTACGACAAGAACCCGCTCAAGACCGTGCCGGTATTCCCCGGCCCGGAAGCACTGGACGTGACCACCGGCATCGCCCGCCTGGGCCTGCACATCGACGGCGGACCCGCCCAGTACCAGATGTGGCGGCCCGGCTGGGGCGCGGTGCACACCCACATCTCCGGGGCCACCGGCTCCGGCAAGTCCGCGCTCCTGCGCTCGCTGTTCTCCATCGAGCGGCACTCCGGCCTCGTCACCAGCTGGGGCGGCGACCCCCAGGAAGGCAAGAGCTTCGGGTTCTGGCAGGACTACCTGTCCTACTTCGCCCCCGGCGTCGACGAGTGCATGGCGATGCTGATCGCCGCCGACACCGAACTCACCCGCCGCTCCAAAGCCTCCGCCCTGACCGTCTGGTACGACGCGGACGGCGACCTGATGTACGGCGACACCGACTGGTCCCCCACCCCCGAAGAGCCGCTCATCTCGGTGACGATCGACGAGTGGCAGGACGTGTGGGGCAACTACCCCGAAGCCCTGGACTACGCGGTGCGCATCGCGATCCTCGGCCGCAAGGTCGGCATCAAGCTGCGCCTGGTCACCCACCTGCCCACCCTCGACGCCCTCGGCACCCCGAAGCTGCGCCAGCCGCTGACCGCGGGCAACAACATCGCCTTCCGCACCACCGAACGCTCCGCCGGGTACGTCATCAACCTCCCGGCGGACCCGAACGACATCCCGGCGGTGTGGCCGGACGAGCCCGGCGTGCCGACTTCCGGCATGGGCTACCTCAAGGGCGTCGAGGAGCGCGCGGCGATGTTCCGCGGCTGGGCACCGGAACCGCAGAAGATCGCGACCCGGTGGGCCAAGCGCGGCACCCCCGCCGTCATCTCCGGCGAGGCCGCCGAGCACGTCGGCCCCGCCTACACCCAGTGGCGCGAGCGGCTCGCCGCCCGGCGCCGCGGTGAACTCCCGCCGGTGCCCGGCGTCACCGACGACGCCGAGACCACCACCGCCACCACCCTGGCCGGCAAGGCCAAGCCGCAGAAGAAGGGCTCCGCCGCGAACGCCGTCGCCCCGGCGAAGGCCACCTTCGGCAAACTGCCCGCCCAGGCCGCCCCGGGCTTCGACCAGTTGCTCGCCGCCACCGCCACGGGCAGCACCCCGGCCCGCGGCGACAAGAAGAAGGCCGTCCTGGCCTTCCTGGAGACCGAGGGCCAGGCCACCACCGGCATCATCGCCGCCCGGCTGAACATGCCGCTGTCCACCGTCTCCTCCACCCTCAAGCGCGCCGCCGAGAAGGGCGAGGTCGTCGACCTCGGCCACGGCGCCTGGGGCTCCGCCCAGCTCGCCGCCGCCTCCTGACCCACTGCCACCACCCGTGCCCGCCGCCCCGCACCACCCGGGGGCGGCGGGCACCTTCTCGTCCCGCACCCTGCGAGGAAGGAAGTCCCCATGCCCGCCACCCACCTGATCACCGGCCGCCTCGGATCCGGCAAGACCCGCGCCGTCGAGCAGCTCATCGCCGTCGAGAAGCTCACCCACGGCCCCGCCACCACCGTCTGGGGCATCGAGACCGCAACCCCCGGCCGCCTCACCGGCCTGGACCGCGCCGCCGACACCGACCAGGCCGTGCAGCTGCTCACCGAGGCCGCCGCCATCGCCGGACGACGCCTCGCCCACGCCAACGACTACAGGCCCAGCACGATCGAGCCCCGCCTCCTGCTCGTCGTCGACGGCGCCGAACCCCTCCTCGCCGACACCGAGGCAGCCGGGCTGCTCCAGTTCCTGGCCGCCGTCGGCCGCAAGAGCGGCGTCGAGACCGTCCTCACCGCCACCGACACCCGCCTGGACGCCTGGCCGCCCGCCCTGCACCGCCGCTTCCACAACGGCCCCGTCACCACCCTCCCCGACCGCACCCCCACCCAGGACTGACCGGCTATCAAAACGCCGTCTCCCGGCCTCTCCGGGGGCCGCCGGACCCCGCCCCGCCACGAGCAGGGCCCGGCGGCCCCAGAAGGCGCCCGGCGCCGCGCACAACCCCTTCCCCGCACGGATTGGAGGCTGCCGTGAGCAGCGTCTACGAGACCCCCGCCGTCCCCACCGCCGACACGGCAGTCGACCTGAACGCCTACCTGCTGGAGCCCGGCTACGTGCCCGCCTCGCTCGGCGGCCGGGTCGTGGCCGTGCCGCTGCAGCCCACCGCCGCCACCCCCGCCCTGATCCCCGCCCTCGTCGACGGAGCGGTCATCGCGGTGCCCGTCCACAACCCCCTCGCCACCCCGGCCGAACCGCACGAAGCCCCCGCCCCCGCCCCCGCCCCGGTCGCCGCCGGTGCGGCGCGGCCCGCCGAGCAGGGCCTGCCGCTCGCGGTCCAGCAGTACGTCCTGTACGGCTCGATCGCCTCCCTCGCGGCGGGCGGCGCGGTGTGGATGCTGGGCGCGGCCGTCGGCGAGATCGCCCCGCACGCCGACCAGCTCGGCGACCTCCTCAAGTGGGCCGCCGTCCTGGTCGCCGCCGTCGTCCTCGGCGTCGCCGGGCTGCTCGGCAAGCTCCGCTCCCTCACCACCGGCGCCGCCGGGGGCGCTTCGGCGAGCGCGAGCGGCGACGGCGCCGCCGCGACCGGCACCTCGTTCGCCCTGGTCCACCGCACCCACCAGACCACCATCGGCAGGCAGTCCGCCGGCTGGCGTGGCTCCATCACCAACAACAACGGCTGACCGGGCGGCCGGCCTCGCCCCCGGACCGCAACTCCCGTGCCCGCCCCGCCGACCACCGGCCGGGCGGGCACGGCGTGTCCCGGGGGCGTCACCGGCCGTCCGGCCGACACCACTCAACAGGAGGACTCCCATGGTCGATACCTGGACCACCGAGACCGACATCGAGCAGCTCTTCGACGGCCTGGAGCCCGAACGCTTCACCAAACGGCTCGACCGCGACGACGCCTACGACGTCCTGCTCCGCTACCTCTCCTACGCCCGCACCCTGCACCAGTCCCGCACCACCCGCGACGAGATCCACACCGCTGTCCACCAGCTCGACGGCAGCGACATCTTCGGCGGCCGCTCCGCCCTGCGCAACCTGCTGCTCAGGGCGGCCGAAGAGCACGAGATCCGCATCACCGCCGCCGGCCACATCCTGCTGCGCTCCGACGCCCCCGTCGACGGCGGCCCCGAGCACGCCTGGATCCACCTGGAGAACCGCAGCGGAGCGGAGATCGACGTCATCGGCGCGAACCCGTGGCCCGATCACCACCAGCACGCCCCCGGCCCGGCCTGGTGGCGCTGCAGCGGCTGCCGCACCGACAGCTGTGCCCATGCCCAGGACCTCGGCCTGATCCGCACCGAAGCCGCCCAGCACGCTCGGGACTGCATGGCCCTGCCTGCCCCGGTCGCCTCCGAACCCGGCTGCTGACCGGGCGGCCGGCCTCGCCCCCGGACCGCAGGCCCGCGCCCGCTCTGCCGACCACACGGCGGGGCGGGCGCGGCGCGTCCCGGGGGCGTCACCGGCCGCCCGGCCGATACCGCGATCCGCCTGGAGGACGTCGTGAACACCACCGTCACCGCCGACCCGGCCAGCCCCGAGGACATGGGTGCGGCCGCGGTCACCATCGTCGAAGCCGTCAGGGCCGCCGCGGTGGAGCGGCCGCCGTTCGACCGCGCCGCCACCTGGCGGATCAGCGGCACCCCCTACAGCGCCGCCCGCTTCACCGTCGCCGGCCTCGCCGCCCGCATCCGCGAGCTGCCCGAGCAGCTGCCCGTGCTCCTGTACGTCCCGGACTTCGACTGCCGCGGCGTGGTGCCGGTGCGCTCCACCTCCTGGGACGGCGCGCTCGTGCTGCGCACCACCAAGGCCCAGCCCGACCCGGACACCCTGCCCCTCGACCTCGACCTCGGCCCCGTCCCGGCCGGGACCGGGACGGCCGGGACCGGCCGCCTGGCGAACACCGGCCACCTCACCGTCGCCGCCCTCCGCCAGGCGCTGGCCGGCCTGCCCGGCCACGCGCCGGTGATGGCCACGGTGCCGGGCTGGGCCGGCACCGTCGACCTGGTCGTGGACAGCGCCGAGGACTACGGGACCTGCCTGGCCCTGGACACCGCCTACTCCTCCTGCGACCCGTACGGGGCGCAGCGCGAGGACAACTGACCTGCCCGTGCCCCCTGACGTCGCACCGACCACGCCACCGCCCGGAAGGACCCCCTTGTGAAGCTGCGCCTGCCCGTCGCCGCCCTGGCCGACGCCGTCTCCTACACCGCCCGCGCCCTGCCCGCCCGCCCGCCGATCCCCGTCCTGGCGGGGATGCTGCTGACCACCACCGACGGCGGCCTGCACCTGGCCGCCTCCGACACCGAGGTCTACACCGCCGACACCACCACCGCCGAGGTCGCCGGCGACGGCCGCACCCTCGTCCCCGGCCGCCTGCTCGCCGACATCTGCTCCAGCCTGCCCAAGGCGGCCGACGCCGACCTGGAACTCGTCGACGGCGGTACGCGCCTGGTCGTCGCCGCGGGCGCCGCGCGCTTCACCCTGCCGACCCTCCCGGTGGACGAGTACCCCGCGCTCCCGGCCCTCCCGGACGCCGTGGCCACCGTCGCCGCCGACGCCCTGGCCGCCGCCGTCGCCCAGAGCGCGATCGCCGCGTCCACCGACCACACCCTGCCCGCCCTCACCGGCATCCAACTGCACCTGGACGGCGAGCAGCTGCGCCTGGACGCCACCGACCGCTACCGCATCACCCGCAGCGAGCTGACCGTTCGCCCCACCGGCACCCCGCCCCCGGCCTCGCGGCAACCGGGCGCCAAGCGGCGCCCGCCGGAGCCGGGCGAAGGACCGGACCCGGCCGCCGCGTCCACGGCCGCCCGGGCGCTGGTGCCCGCCAAGGCCCTGGCCGAGGGGGCCCGGGCCCTGGACGGCGACCACCCGCTGACCCTGCACTGGTCCGACAGCCTGGTCGGCATCTCCGCACCCGGCGGCCGCAGCTACACCACCCGCATCCTGTCCGGCCACCAAGCCCCCAAGGTGGACACCCTGCTGCGCCCCGCCGACCCGATCGCGGTGTGGACGCTGCCCGTCGCCGACACCCTCGCCGCACTCCAGCGCGTCGCCCTGGTCGCCACCCGCAACACCCCCCTGCGCCTGGTGCTCTCCACCACCAACACCGGCGCCGCGCTGCGCATCGAGGCCGGCTCCGGCGACGACGCGCACGCCGTCGACCGGGTCCCCGCCCACGCCGAGGGCGAAGGCGCCGTCAACGGGTTCACCCTCGCCTTCAACCCCGGCTACCTCGCCGACGCGCTCAAGGCCCTGGCCGCCCCCGAGGCCGAGATCCACATCGTCCACGAGCACAAACCCGTGCTGTTCCTGCCCCGCCTCGGCGAGGACGCCCAAACGCACTACCGGCACGTGCTGATGCCCGTGCGCCTGTCCGGCTGACCAGAACCGCCCACCGCCCCCGTCACCGGCCCGGCCGCACCTGTGCGGCCGGGCCTTCACTAAAGGACCGCAGTGCTCACCTACATCGACTTCTTCTGCGGCGCCGGCGGATCCTCCGCCGGCGCCGAGCGGGTACCCGGGGTGAAGGCCGCACTGGCCGCCAACCACTGGGACAAGGCCATCGCCTCCCACGCGGCGAACTTCCCCGACGCCGACCACTTCCTGGGCGACCTGCACGACGCGGACGTCGCCCGCTTCCCCGCCGCGGACCTGTTCTGGGCCTCCCCCGAGTGCCCGAAATGGTCCAACGCCCGCGGAGCGCGACGGGACTTCAACCGCCAGCCCGACCTGTTCGGCGAGACCCTGCCCGACCCGGCCACCGACCGCTCCCGCGCGCTGATGTGGGACGTGCCCCGCTACCTGGAGGCGATGGCCGCCCGCGGCAAGCCGGTGCTCGCCGGGGTCGTCGAGAACGTCGTCGACGTCCGCGCCTGGGACCGCTGGCAGCCCTGGATCCGGGCCATCCGCCAGATCGGCCCCGGCTACCGCACCCGCCTGATCGCCCTGAACTCCATGCACGCCCGCCCCGCCACCACCCCCGTCGCCCCGCAGTCCCGCGACCGCCTCTACCTCGCTTATCTGGACAACTTTGAGTTCTGCGACGGCAGATTCCTTCGATCAGGTGTCACCCTGCCGGGGACGGTGTCACCGCTTTCGTGCCGTGCAGTACTCAGTGCTCTCATCAGCGAAGACGCAGAACTGGCCGGTGCTCTCGCGGTAGCTGTCCGGTGTGTCGTGGTGCTCCTTGCGGGGTGGTCCGTCGATCCACTGGTGCCAGAGGCCGTCTGGAGCCAGGAACTTGGTCGCTTGACCGGCACCGAGCTTGGCGTCGAGGTGCAGGAGTGCACCCATGGCGGCTGTCTGGTCGTAGTAGAGGTCGGGACGTCGGAGGTAGCGATCGAGGTATGCGGCCAACAGGTCCGCGTCGGCTTGAGTGCCGAAGGTGGCGAAGGTGATGCAGTAGGCGGAGCCCGCGAAGCAGACCTCGCTGGCGAGCAGGAGCTCACCGAGGCGTTCACGGAACTCGGTTCTGCGGGCGACGGCAATGAGCCAGGCGGCGGTCGTGCGCTCTCGCCACCCGCCTTCGAGCAAAATGGCCAGTTCACCAGGTGTGATTTCGCTGGCAGCCTTGCCGAGCTCCCTTGCAAACTTGGTGCGCTTGCGCTCGGTCATGTGCAGGAAGCTGCCACCGAGTTTGAGGTAACGCTGGTCGGGCGTGACATAGCGGCGGATGAGCTTGAGCAACTCGGCTTGTTCGTCGGCGTGGCGCATGGTGGCATCCTGTCGTGGACGCGGCTGCTCGACCAGCGGTTTGGCTGGTCCGCCGCCTCAGCCGGTCGGCTCGTCGTGGAGTTCACCGAGGTCATCCAAGAGGCCGGTGATGCGGTCGGCGATGCGTTGATGGCGTTCGATTTCACGTTCCCAGCCGCGGTCTCTGGCGTCGGTGATCAGTTGCCGCTCAGTGCAGAGGCGTTCACGGAGCCGGGGCGCGTACTGGGGCGTGGTGATGAACTTCGCGCAGGTCAGGTAGAGGTCGCACTCGCAGGGGCCTTCCTGGGGCAGGCGAAGACAGCGGCCAAGTTCGAGTTCGGTCTTGTAGAAGTTGGTCTTCAGCCAGTCCAGCGCGTCCTGGTCGAGTTGTCCGGAGCGCAGGGTGTCGGCGAGCGGGCCGGCGATGACCGCGCCGGGCTTGAGGACGGCCTGGTAGTCAGCCAGGACCGTGGGGTCGGAGATGTGCGTGTAGGTCATCGACATGCCGGGGCTTTTGTGTCCGAGGACCTTCATGATGGTCTGGACGCGGGCGCCTTTCTCGGCAAGTTGGGTGCCCAGGGTGTGGCGGAAGCGGTGCGGGTGGATGGCGGGCTTGCCGACGCCGTTGAGGATTCCGAGACCCTGGCAGATCGCGCGGAGCGGGTTGGCGAACAGGTAGTCGGGGCCGGCGAGGCCTCCGTTGCGCAGGAACAGGTAGCGCACCGGGCGTCCGAGGTCGGAGTCGTGGATGCCTCGGTCGTACTGCATCTGCCGCAATGCGGCGAGCGTGCGGATGGCGTCGGCGGCTTCCTCATGAAGCGGCACGGTGCGTTCCTTGAGGGCCTTTCCGGCGGCGAGCCGCAGTCGTGGGGTGCCGTCCGGGTAGGTGTCGAGGCAGTCGAGGTGGAGCTTGCGGATCTCGGTGCGGCGGGCGCCGCTCCACCGGGCGACCAGCAGCGCACACCGCTGCAACGGGCAATCCAGCGACCGGACTTGGTCCATGACTGGCCCGAGCTGGTCTTCGGGGATGAACCGCGGGACGCGTTCGACCACGCGAGGCATGTCGGCATGCGTGATCAGAGGGCGGGCCGGGACGTCGTCCCATTCGGCGACGGCGGCATGCCGGAAGAACACGGCGACGGTCGAGATGATGCCGGCCCGGTAGGCCCGGCTGAGTGGCTCGTCGGGATATTTGATCTTGCGAAGCCGGTGAACCGACTCCATGAACGCGACCAGGTCGGCGCGGTTGAGCTGGTCGAGGCTGTCGATCTGTGGGCGCTCGGTGTCCAGCCAGAGCCCGAAGCGCCGCAGCCCGCCGCGGGTGCTGGACATGCTCTCGGGCCGCAGGACCAGGGCGCGTTCGGCGAGGAAGCGTTCGAAGACGGCGTCGATCCGCGGCTTGGAGCACAGCCGTGGTGGCGGGCTCGCCGTCTCGCGGGATGGCGGCCGGTCGGTGATGCCGGTGTGGAACAGCGCCAGGCCGGTGCGGAAGGCGTTCGTCGCCCAGGACAGCTTGAGGGTGGGGCAGCGGTCCTCGCCGATGACCTGGAGCAGACCGGGGATGCGTTCGCAGTGGCGGATGGCGTGCCGCATGGTCTCGACGTCGTCGCCGACGAGCGTGTTCAGGTCGGGGTCGCCGCGGTGCATGACCAGCCTGATCAAGCCCCAGGGAACCCGGAAGCCCTCGTCATCGCGGATGTGCCCGAGCGCCAGGAGACCGTCACGCAACCGCTCGCTGTGCTCCCGCAGCGGCAGCCCGAGGTGATCGGCGACAAGGAACGGCTTGAGCACGCCGATCCCCAGCAGCCAGCCCCAGTCCATGCGCATGCGTCCGGTGAGAGCGAGGTAGGTCAGATAGTGGCGAGCGTTGAAGTTGATCCATGCCGTCGCAGGATCGGATGCGGGCTCGGGAGCGCAACGGCGGTTCTGTCCCTCGCCGTTGCGCCAGCCAAGCCGAATCCGCAGCGGCTCTGCGAACCATGTGTGCAGATCGGGGTAGGTCCGCCGGAACCGCAGGTGGAACTGGGCGTGCTTTCGGCGCCAGCCGTTACTCATCGGCAAAGCAGCGATGAAGGCCGCGTACTCCGCCTCCGGGCAATGCTGGGGAAGCCAGCGTGCGGAGGCGGCCGGTGTTGACGCTGCCCACTGTGGTGCATTCACGCTCACGTGTCCTGCTCTCCGATCGCCCGACGGTAGTCCTTGACGACCTCGGGATCGCTCACCCGGGTGTAGACCTTCATCGAGTCGGGTGTCGCGTGCCCGAGCCGGGTCATCAGCGTCAACTCCCGCATGCCTCCCTCGAACATTCGGGTCGCGTGGGTGTGCCGAAGGCTGTGTGGGGTCAGCCATGCGTCCCGCACTCCGGCCCGCGCTGCGGCCCGGGCGAACATCCGCACCAGGGCGTCGTAGCCCAGAGGCTCGCCCCGGCGCTTTCCCCGGCCTCCGACCAGAAACATCCACGGCGTGTCCACGTCGGCCGGGCGCTCGCGCATCACGTAGGCGCTGAGCGCCGCCAGCGCCCGCCCCTCCCACAGATCGACCACCCGATCACGGCGCGATTTCTGCCGCACGCCGCGCGGATGATCGTCCCGTTTGCGGATCGTCACCCGGCGCTGTCCATAGGAGATGTCCCCCAGTTGCAGCCCCAGCACCTCACCCGGACGCAGCCCGCCCTCCCACATCACCTCCAGCAGCGCCAGGTCGCGGCGGGTACGCAGCTCATCGAGAAGCGCCCGGTAGACGTCGTCCGGCATCGGCCGCGGCACCGGTTCCACCGTCTTCACCCGCAGCACCCGGCGCACTGGCTGCTGTCGGCGCGCATTCGCCAGCGGCGGCCGGTGCCGGTCGGGCACTCGCGCCGCAGCCTGGTCGACCTTCTTGACGATCGGATTGTCCCGGCCGACGTACCGCTCGCTGGCGATCAGGAACTCGTAGAACGACGACACCGCGGCGAGCACCCGGTTGCACGTCTTCGGCGACAGCAACCGCCCATCGCCGGCCGCGACACCGAGTTCCAGGCGCTGCGCGCGCCGCGACGACGACATCAGCCGCAGCCACTCCAGGAACTCCATCGCCCGCGCCGGTGTGAACTCGTCTGCTGTGAAGCCGCGTTCCTCGCAGAAGAGGTACAGCTTCAGAAGGTCGTACGCGTATGCGCGGACAGTGTTCGTCGAGTACGCCCGAACGGTCAACAATCGCAGGAAGTCATCGACTTCGACCACTGGCTCATCAGCTGCGTCCATCAGCCGCACCTGCGGCTGACCGGCCGCGGCATCGGGCACCTTCATTACTCGCACGGCCGGAACCATACGCACCTCGTGCGGCCAGCACAGTCGCTGAATCAGGTGATCTGTCCAGATAACTTCGTCTACTGGCGCGCCGACCTCGACCGCACCCCCGACTGGGACAAATGGCTGCGCCCCCACGCCTGGTGCACGACCTGCCAGCGGTGGGTGCGCGCCGTGCAGGTCTTCAAGAAGCCCGGCGCCGACATGGGCCGCTACCGGCAGCAGTACGTCTACCGCTGCCCCCACACCACCTGCCGCCACCAGGCCGTCGAACCGCCGGTCCTCCCGGCGGCGAGCATCATCGACTGGGCACTGCCCGGACAGCGCATCGGCGACCGCATCAAGCCGCTCGCCACCAAAACCCTCGCCCGCATCGAAGCCGGCCTGCGCCGCTATGCCGCCGGGAACCGCGACAGCACGAGCACAGCCGCGGCCGACGGACCGCCGCAGCCCCAGAACCCGACCTGGACGCCGTTCATCGCCGAACTGCGAGGTGGCTCCTCCGACGCCCGCCCCGTCCTCGAAGCCCTCGCCACCGTCACCGCCTCCGGCAACCACCACGGCCTGGTCGCCTCCCCCGCACACGCCGCGATGATCATGCGGAACAACGGCTCCACCGGCGACGGCGCAGAGCACTGCACCCCGGCAACCCAACCGCTGCGCACCCTGACCACCGCCGGACACCAGTCGCTCGTCACCTGGCCGGTGCTCGTCCCCTACTACGGCACCGGCACAGCCCGCCCCGTGGCCGAGCCGGTCGGCACGATGACCACCCGCGACCGCTACGCCCTCGCCGCCGGCCGCGCCGTAGTGGACGTCGACGATGTGCTGTTCCGGATGTTGGAGCCGCACGAGATCGGCGCCGCGATGGCCTTCCGCCCCGACTACGTCGTCGTCGGCAACAAGCGCGAAAAGGTCCGCCAGTTCGGCAACGCCGTCACCAGCAACGTCGCCGAACTCCTCGTCTCCGCGCTCGTCGAGACCATCACCGGCCAGGAACTGGCCACCGGCTGGGCGCGATAGCCCAGCACCCGCCAACCGAATCCGACCCACCCCGGCCCGGCCGCCCCGTGCGGCCGGGCCGGACGCGCTTCCCGCCACCATCCGACCCGCCGACAGACCAGGAGCTGCCCACCGTGAACCCCCGTACCCCCGACCGGCCCGACCACGAGGACCAGGCCGACGACGACCTGCTCTTCCCCACCTTCGGCGCCCCGCCCCCGCCCGGCCCGCCCGCACAGGGTGAGCACCCGGACGTGATCTGGCACCACCCCCGCCGAGGGCGCCGACTGCGCGGCCTCGCCCCGGCCCCGCTCCGGCACCTGGGCGACGCCGCGCTCGTCCTGGCCGCCCTCGCAGCCCTGGCCGCTCTCGCGCTCGTGCTGGCCGGCACCGCCCAGGCCGCGCTGGCCGGCGCCCGCTGGTGCGCGGACCCGCAGCACCCGCCCCTGCAGCTCTGGCACACCGTCAACGACCCGATCCAGCGCAGCCTCCAGCGGCGCCGCGCCGGCCTGCCCGCCGGCCCCGCCACCCTCCACACCACCTGGGCCGCCGCCGGGATCGTGATCCTGGTCGTCGCGCTGCGGCGCGGCGCGAGCGTCGGCGTCCAGCTCGGCGGCCTGCTGTTCGGGGCGCTGACCGCCGCGGCGGTGTGGGACGGCACCGCCGAACCCGGCCGCCCGGTCGCCGCGGGCCTGGCGGTGCTGGCCTGGGCGGTGCTCGCCGCCTGCGCGCTCACCGGCTCGTGGATCACCACCCACACCACGATCCTCAACGACGTCCCCAACGCCCCGGCGCCGATCGTGGCGGTCGACGTCGCCCCCGCCCAGGCACCGGCCCCGGTGGTGGAGGTGAGCGTGCCCGAGCCGCGGATCGAGACCGTGCTGGTCGTCGATCCCGGCGGCGACGCCCGGCGCACCAGCCGCCCCGACCGGTAAGCCCGCACCACCCACTCGGCCCGCCCTGCCCCGAACGCTGTCCCGCTGAACACCACCGACCTCAAGGAGCCCCACCGTGCCCGTGGCGATATCCCGCGACCAGCAGATCGCCGCCCTCCGCGAGCGCCTGCGCGACCGCTCCGCCACCCTGTCCGGCCTCACCCCCGGCAGCGCCTCCCACACCGGCCTGCAAGCCGAATGCGACGCCATCTACAAGGAGATCCAGCGCCTCCAAGGCACACGCTCCATCAACCCCAGGCTCCTGCTGACCGTCCTCGGCATCACCGCCCTCGTCCTGTTCAGCCTGCTGTCCGGGCACTGACGCTGCACGCCACCGCGCCCCGCCCCCGAGCCCACCGGCCCGGCCGCGGGGCGCAGTGGCGCGCGGCGCGGCCGCCCGGCCGGACACCACCGCCCAGCACCAACCACCTCCTGGAGGACCCCGTGCGCCAGAGCCTGCTTCGCCTGCTGCCCGCCCGCCTCGCCCGCCGCCTCGGCTACGAGATCGCCCTGCACGACCCGGCCGCCGTCGCCGCCGCGATCGAGGACAACCTCGCCAGCGCCCGTGCCGGACACGACGTCGAACTGCGCGCCGCCCTGCGCAAGCTCACCGGCCCGCTGGAGTTCCAGCCCGGCCTGCTCGCCCTGCACCGCGAGAGCGCCGAGGTCGTCATCTACCTGTGCGGCGTCGCGGCCGCCTCCGAGACCAACCTGAACCTGAACGACCCCCGCCAGCACGCCCTCTACCGGGCGCTGCTGGACGCCCTCACCGCGTCCGAGAAGCTCCGCACCCTCGTCGCCGACGCCGCCCTCCTCGCCCTGCCGGCCGACGAAGCCGCCGCCGAACTCCAGCACCTCTGACCCGTCCGGGCCCCGACGCTGCCCACCACGACGCCCGCCCGCCGCGCCCGCCAGGCGCGACCCGCGGGCGCCGTGGTGCGCGGCGCGGCCGCCCGGCCGACCGGACACCGTGGAGAAGGAGCCCCATCGTGAGCACGAAGAAGCCCAAGGCCGCCCCCGTCTACTACCTGGTCACCGGAGTGGACGGGATCATCCCGCGCAGCGCCGACGCCGGGTTCCCGACCGACATCGCCGCCGCGCTCGGCACGACGATCGACCACCCCAACCCCGGCCGGAAGTGGTACGACGACAGCCGGTTCAGCTACTTCCGCACCGTCTCCGCGCCCGGCGAGGTCCTCGACGACGCCCCGGAGCTCACGCAGTGGCGGCTGTGGAAGGTCCAGCCGCTCGGCGAGACCGGCAACTGGACCCTCAACGGCCGCCGGGACGACCGGTGGCGGCTGTACGCGCACCAGCTGCACGTCGTCCGCGAGGTCGACGCGCACCTGGCCCTGGGCCCGCGCGGCCGCCAGGTCCTCGACCTGCTCGACCAGGAGCTGCCCGGCCTCGCCCGCCGGTGGGCCGCCACCTACCAGGCCGACCCGGCCCGCGTCGAAGACGCCCACCGCACCTGGCGGCTGTGCAACTTCGTCGAACCCGCCGCCGCCCGCGGTGATGACGCGCACACCAACGCGGCCTACCACGCCCGCAACGTGCGCCGCACCGCCGCGCTCCTGGTCGCCGAGCACCTCGCGATCCGCACCGCCTGCGCCGCGACCGAGGAGGAGTTCGGCCGCAGCGCCGCCCACTACGCCGCGATGCGCGCCAAGGCCCTGGCCGCCGCCGTCCTCATGGAGGACCGCCTGAGCGACTACGTCCTGAACTCGCTGCGCGGCCTCTACCTCGAGCAGCTCATCCCCGCCGGCGTCTGACCCGACCGCTCTCCACCACCGCGCCCTCCCGCCCACCCGGTCCGGGAGGGCGCAGTGCTTCCCGTCCACCCCGACTGAGAGGACCAGCGTGATCGTTGAGATCACCTCCTTCGGCCACCTCCACGGCCCCGGCCCCGCCGCCCACCTCGCCCTGGACCTGCGCCACCACTTCCGCGACCCCCACCACGACCCCGCCGTACGCCACCTGACCGCCCGCCACCACACCGTCCGCGACCAGGTCGCCGCCACCCCCGGCATCCCGCAGCTCCTGGACGCCGCCGTCGCCGCCGTCCAGGCCTACGCCGCCGGCCCCAGCGCCGCCACCCAGCCGATGACCGTCACCTGCAGCTGCCAGGGCGGAAAACACCGTGCTGGCTACTTCGCCGACGAGCTCGGCCGCCGCCTGGCCGCGCTCGGCCACCAGGTGCACGTGACCCACCGCGACATCGACAAGCCCGTCGTCGACCGCTGAACCGTCCCGGCGCTCACGCTGCCCACCACGACACTCCCCCGCCGTACCCGGCCGGGGAGTGCTGTGGTACGCGGCGCGGCCGCCCGGCCGCCACCCGATCCCGGAGGAACCCGTGAAGGACACCCGCGCCGTCCGCGCCGCCCGCTTCGCCGCCGCCTACGCCCTGCTGCGCGTCGGCGCGGACGTCGGTGACCACCTCGTCCAGAGCGACCACTGCGCCCGCACCAAGGGCGCCACCGACACCGCGCCCGTCACCGGCGACGACGGCACCGTCCACGGCACCGCGGCCGGCCGCCGCGCCTGCGCCGTCCACTGCCTCACCTACACCGCCACGCAGGCCGGAGCCCTCCTGATCGGCGCCCGGACGCTGGGCCTGCGCCTGCGCCCCGGACAGGTCGCCGCGGCCCTCGCCATCAGCGGGCTGACGCACTACGCGATCGACCGCCGCGTCCCGGGCGGCCTGCTGGAGAAGTTCGCCGACGCCACCGGCAAGGGCAAGTTCTTCCGCCTCGCCGACCACGGCATCAACGGCGCCTACTGCATGGACGGCGCCGTCCACCACGCCTTCGAAACGGCTGCCGCCGCCGTTCTCGCCCGCTGAACACCCCTCAAGGAGAACCCCGTGGAGTACCCGACCCTCGCCCCCGTCAACGACGGCTCGCTCGTCCTGATGATCGGCGCACCCGCCTCCGGCAAGACCACGCTGCTGCGGGAGGTCCCCGAGCACCAGGTCGTCTCGCTGGACCGGCTGCGCGCCGCGGTCAGCCGCCCCGGCGACCAGCGCGCGACGGCCGACGCCCTCGTGCTGCAGCAGCAGATCATCACCATGCGGATGCGCCGCGGCGAGACCACCTACGTCGACAGCTGCTCGCTCCTGCCGGAACACCGAAAGCCGCTGCTGTGGCTGGCCCGCCAGTACCACCGCTCCACCGTCGCCGTCCTGGTCGACGCCCCCTTCGACCAGCTGCTGCAGCGCAACTCCGGCCGGAGCGACGAGCAGCGCGTGCCCGAGGAGTTCCTGCGCGTCTCCCACCGCCGCGCCCGCGACACCCTCCACCAGCTCGCCGTCGAGCAGGTCGACGAGATCCGCCACCACCGCACCGGAAGCACCGGGCACTGACGCTGCCCACCGGCCCGCCCCGCACCCCGCCCAGGTGCGGGCGCGGTCCGGTGCGCGGCGCGGCCGCCCGGCCGAACACCTCCGATCGAGAGGACGCTCCGATGAGCGACAGCGCCCCGCACGGCACGTACCGGGCCAACATGTGCGACCTGGAGCCCCTGGCCGCCCGATGGGCCGCTCGGCGCGAGGGCCGCCCCATGCCGCCGCTGGACCCGGCCACCCGCCAGTCCCTGATCCGCCTCTACACCGAGGCCGCTGCCCGCGGCGCCGCCCTCAACCCCGAGGCCGCCCAGCTCGCCCAAGCCGAGGCCGACAAGCTGCGCGCCGGACAGGACTGACACCCCCACTGTCTCCGGACGCTCACGCTGCCCACCACGATGCTCTTCCCGCCGAGCCGCCCCGGCCCGGACAAGGCGCCGTGGTGCGCGGCGCGGCCGCCCGGCCGACCCGCCCTGAACCCGCCCCGAAGGGACCGCCCGATGACCGACACCCGCGCCCGCGTGCTGACCACCATCCTGGACACCGTCGACAACCTCGCCACCACCGCCGCCGCGGCCGCCGCCGGACTCACCACCTACCGCGCCCTGGCCGCCCGCCCCATCGAGACCCGCGCCGCCCTCGCCCTCGCCGCGGCCGCGGTCGCCGCTGTCACCACCGACCAGGTCACCACCCAGATCCGTCGCCCCCTGCGCGACCGCCTCGGCCTGACCCCCGCCCCCTACTCCTACAGCCTGACCGAGCCCGCCCCGGCACCCACCACCGAGCAGCTCGCCGACGAGGTCTCCGCCGACGCCGCCCACCGCGCCGCGACCCAGGCCCACAGCCTCGACAACAGCGGCGGCAGCCTGACCCGGTCGGACAACTGGACCGGCTTCCCGGACGGCTCCGCGACGTGCGACCTGTCCGGCGGCGCGCACCTGCTGTGCGTTCCCTCCCCCGCTGGATCCGGCGGCTACATCACCCGCACCTTCCTGCTGGTGCGCGACGGCGAGCAGGTGCCGGTCCGCAGCATCAGCGACATCGTCGCCCTCCTCGACCTGAACACCGAGGACCTCCCCGCCACCGAGGCCAGCGACCCGTGGGCGCAGATCGGCGAGAAGTTCGGCATCGAGGAGCTGGTGCCCGCCGCCGGGGCCGACGAGGAGAACGACCGCGACCAGGAGGCCGAGGCCCACGCCGACGGCAGCCTGTAGCCCGGCCGCCTCACAACTCCATCCCCTCCGCTCGGCCGGCCCGCACACTGCGGGCCGGCCGAGTCTGTCGAAGGAGACACCTGAGATGACCACCCCCGCCATCACTCCGGCCGTCCGGCGCGGCCTGTTCGCCGCCGACCCCGCCCAGCGACTGCGCCCCGGCACGGCGACCCGCGAATGGGAGCTGTGGCTCACCGGCCCCGACAGCCTCCTGCTGGAGATGCCCGACCTCGCCACCGCCCTCATGGCCGCCGCCGAGCACAACGTCATGGTCTGCGACCTCGACGAAGACCACCCGATCCAGCCCGTCAGCCACGCCCTGGTCCTGAACTACGGCTACGCCTGGCGGCGCGAGGGCGCCGCCCGCTCCGGCGCGGGCATCGCCGTTCCCTCGCTGTGCTGGACCGCCCGGTGCAGCATCTGCGGCGACCTGGTCGAGGACGAGTTCATCCCCCACCACGACAACGCCGAGGCGGCCTCCGCCGACGCGGTCGGCAGCCGCGGCTGGGGCGAACTGCCCACCGGCCGCCTCGTGTGCGAGCGAGACGACCAGGAGCACGAGGAGGCCCGCGCCGACGCCCGCACCGAGGACGGACCCGAGCCGGACGAAGACCAGCTCGCCCTGCTGTAGGACCTCGAAGAGACTGCCTGGAATCGTTCATTCCAGGCGCCGCACCCAACCCCACCACTACGCGCAGGCCGGGGCCGACGACGGCCTGCAGAAGGACGGAACTGTGTCACGGTGACACACTTCCGGGCCCCGCTTCCCGGCTAGACATGCAGAAAGGGCCTGTCCTCGACCAGAGGACAGGCCCTTTTTCCGTTTCCGGACCTATGGAGTCGTAGAGGCGTCGATCCGGCGGCGCAGGCGGCGGCGGACCTCGCCCGCGTGCTCGTAGCCGGCCAGCACCTCCGCCGCCAGGGTGGCGTCGTGGTCGACGGCCGCGGACAGGTTCTTCGTGGTGAGCAGTCGGTTGGCGCGGGCGAGCGCGGCCAGGCCGTCCCGGACCTGCTGGACCTCGGCTGGCTCGTCCACCACCTCGGCGTCGATGACCTCCGGCTCGGCCGTGGGGGAGGTGGCCCCCTTGGCAGCGGCGCTGCCCCGAGGGGCTGGCGCGTACTTGAGCTTGTCGCGGACGGCGGCCAGCTTCTCCGCCGTGATCCTGCCCGGCACCTCCTTCGCCTTCGCGAGGACCTGCTGCGCGGCTTCCTCGCCGTGCTGACGGACGACGACGGCCAGCAGCCGGACCTGCGACTCGGGTAGAGGCGTTTCCACAATTGTGGAAACGGCGTTCGCCACCAGCACCATGTCCATCAGCTGGTAGGCGCGGGAGAGGCTGTACCCCCACCGTCCCTTGACGTACGACGGGAAGTCCGCGAAGCCCTTCTCCTCGTAGAGCCCGTCACGCCGGATCGCCTCCAGCGCCATCCCGGCCCGGAGCTCGAAGCGCGCCTTCGCGGCCTTCATCGTCTCCGCGGCGTCCTGTCGGGCGGACTCGATGATGTCCTCAAGGCCGGCCAGTCGCTCGGACCGCGTCTCACCCAGCGCGCCGAGGTCGAGCTGGTGCGGCACCCTGACAGCGTCACGGGTGGCGACGGTGCCGGTCTTCGCGGTGCGCCCGGTACCCAGCCCCGCGGCCACGGTCGTGTCCACCGAAGCGACGGTGAACGTCTTCTTGCCGGCCATCAGGCGACCAGTCCCGTGGCCTTGGCGAGGTCGCGGAACATGTTCGCGACATCGCTCTTGGGCGCGTACTGCGTGATGGTCAAGCGCTGGTTGCGAGCCTCGGCCAGTATCGACCGCACGGGGATCTCCGCCAGGGGCTCGGGCCCGGAGTTCCGCAGCTGGTCCATCACGGCCGCGTTGATCGCCGACAGGGGCAGCATCACCCGGTTGATGATGAGCCCGATGATCTCCGGCGACGGCTGCTCCAGCTCCTCCGCCAGGGTCTGCATCTGCCCGAGCAGCAGGCCCAGCGCGTCGATGCTGAACTCGTCGACGTCCACCGGGATCAGCAGGGAGTCGGCGGCGAACAGCGCGGCGTCGGTGTCGACGTCCAGCCCGGGCCGGCAGTCGACCAGGACGACATCGAACATGCCGCGCAGGTGGCGCAGCACGCGGCTCAGCCGCTCGTGAGCGGCCCGCTCGCCGTGGAGCTTGCGCGGCAGCGAGAACATGTCGAGCGAGCTCGGGATCACGTACAGGTTGTCGGAGTGCTGGTGGACGAGCGACCGGGCCTGCTCGGCCGAGCAGCCGTTCAGCATCGCCGTCGTCAGCGTCAGCGGGCCCTCCAGGCGCGCGACCCCCAGCGCGGTGGTCAGGTTGCCCTGCGGGTCCAGGTCGACCAGCAGGACCCGACGGCCGGCCTCGGCGAGCGCGCCGCCGAGGTGGATCGTGTCCGTCGTCTTCCCGACGCCGCCCTTCTGGTTCAGGACCGCGACCACGTGCATGACGGCGGCCGCCAACATCTCACTCATGCCCGAGAGCGTAGCGGCACCCCTTCTCCGGATTGGGCACCGCCGCCGGAAACCACCCCTACCGGTCCCCCGGGACGTGGCGTCGGCCCTCGGCGCAGCAGCCCGGACTTGGTGCGCGCCGTCTCGGCCGCCTCCTGCGTCCGCGCGCCCTTGACGGCCTGTCACCCAGAAGAGGACGGTGGCCCGCAAGTGCTCGCAACCGGTTTGGTGACGGAGGACGTCGTGGAGCTAGATTTCATCGGGATCGACCCCGGAACGGGAGACAAGGGCTCGCCGACGGTGTGGGTAGACCGTGCCGAGCGGCGGATCGTGATCCAGGGCGTGAAGGGCGAGGACGTCCTGTTGGACGAGATCGGCATCCGAAGCTGGGCGCCGGGCCACGAGGCCGGCATCCCGGAGCACGAGGCCGTGGTGTGCATCCCCGCCCGGATGATCCCGATCTTGCGAAAGGCATGCGATGACGCAGAGCGTGACGGGCTTCTCTGACCTCCTGGCCTCCGCCCGGCACTCGGCAGTCCACCTGGAGATGCGCGACACCTACGCCGTGGCCGACGAGGCGGAGCGGATCGAGCAGTGGCGGGCCGGGCACCGACTCGACCCCGCGGACCGGGAGACGTGGTGGAGGCCGTGGCTGGACACAATCGCCGCGACCGTAGCCCGCGGGGTAGTGGTGCGCCGGGCCCGGATCGTCTCCGAGCCGGTCAGCGAGTACACCCGCTACCTGCACTCGATGACCTTCACCAACATCGCGGCCGGCGAACAGGTCCGCTGGCTGCCCAGGATGCAGGCCTCCACCATCGCGCTGCCCGGCAGCGACTTCTGGCTGTTCGACGGCAAGGTGGTGATGTTCAACCACTTCACCGGAGACGGCGACTGGGCGGACCCGGAGGACACCGTCAGCGACGACCCGGCCGTGGCCAAGCTGTGCGCCGAGGCGTTCGAGACGGTCTGGGAGAGGGCCGTCCCGCACGAGCAGTACACCGTCTGAGCCGCCGCACCGAGCCGACAGCCCATGCCCGCTTCCCCCTCCTCCAGCGCCCAGGCCGCCCATGCCGCGCTCGCTGCCCGGCTGCGCGAGCTGATGCTGGACGCCGGGCTCGACGGCAAGGGGCTGTCCGCCCGGTGCGGCTGGCACCCCTCCAAGACCTCCCGGATCCTCAACGGGAAGTCGGCGCCGTCCGAGGAGGACCTGCGCGCCTGGTGCGCCGCGTGCGGCGCGGACGACCAGGCCGGCGACCTGATCGCCTCGCTGCGCGCGGTGGAGCTGATGTACCTGGAGTGGCGCCGCGTGCACCGCACCGGCATGCGGCAGGTGCAGCAGGAGTCCCTGACGCTGCACCACCGGACCGCGGTATGCCGGGCCTACGTCTCCAACGTCGTCCCGGGCTTCCTCCAGACCGCTGCCTACGCCACCGCCCTGATGCGCTCGATCACCGAGTTCCAGGGCACCCCGGACGACGTCGCCGACGCGGTCGCCGCCCGCACCGAGCGCGGCCGGCTGCTCCACGACGGCCGCCACCGGTTCGTCATCCTCATCGAGGAGACGGTACTGCGCTACCGCATCGGCGACCCGGAGACGATGGCCGGCCAGCTCGGCCACCTCCTGGCGGTGATGCCGCTGCCGTCGGTCTCCCTCGGGATCATCCCCTTCACCGCGCAGCGCCGGATCTGGCCGCTGGAGGCGTTCTACCTCTTCGACAACGAGCAGGCCTGCGTCGAGACGCTGACCGCCGAGGTCACCGTCACCCAGCCCCGCGAACTCGCCGACTACCACCGCGCCTTCGCCGAGCTGGCCAAACTGGCCGTCCACGGCGCAGCCGCCCGCGCCCTCATCACCACCGCGATCGACACCCTCGGGTGAATCCCCGCAATCACCCGCAATCGCGTTGAACGCGCCAACAGCCACTCCCTACCGTCGAACCGTCGCCCGCCGTGACGGACCGGACACCCGATCCCCGGCGGGCGTACCGGAGCCGCTGCGCCCGCCCGTCCCCCGTCGGGTGGGCGCAGCCGTCACCGCCGACGAGAGAGCGGAGAACCGCCGTGGCCGCGAACCGCATGCCCTGTCCACCGGCCACGGCCGCGACCGCGCCCGGGCAGTGCCGGCGGGTTCGAGGTACCCGGTGACCATGACCGTTGAGGCCCCGTCGCTGCCCGCGGCTGTCGGCTTCGCCAGGGTGCTGCTGCCGTACGAGCCGCAGTCCGCGTCGGCGGCCCGGCGCCTGGTGCGCACCACGCTGCGCGGCTGGGGGCTGGACGACCTGGTGGAGGCGGGCGAACTGGTTGTCAGCGAGCTGGTGGGCAACGCGGCGAAGACCGGGTGCCGGCGGAAGATGACGGTCACCGTCGAGCGGATCACCGACCGGTGCGTGCGGATCAGCGTCCGCGACGGCTCCCGTGTCCTGCCCTGCCTGATCGACGCGGGCCTGGCCGCCGTGTCGGGCCGCGGCATGGCCCTGGTCCACCACCTCACCGGCGGGCACTGGGGCGTGAGCCTGGAGCCGCTCGGCAAGACCGTCCACGCGGACCTGCGCACCCGCTCACCCGCCCCGGCATAGCCACCCGTGCTCCGGTGCGCCAGGGCCGACCCTCTTCTCCTCCCGGGTTCCGGGAGGGCACCATCACGTCAGCGACGACAAGGAGTTCGGCATGGACATCGAGGCAGTCGACGGCGGCTCGGGCGGCGACGGGGGTGGCGGGGGCGACGGGCACCCGGGCACTCCGTGGACGCCGCCGCAGGACCCGCCGTCCCCGGACGGCAGCACTCCGCCCGGGGACGGGGGACACCGGAGGTGACGCTCGCACCTGAGCAGGAGGGCCGCCCCGCGCCGGGGCGGTCCTTCCCCGTGGCCGACGCCTGGGCGCCGGCCTTCGACGCCGTCCCGCGCTCGTTGTTCCTGCCGGACCTCATCTGGGCGCACGACATGGCCACCGGGAAGAGCCGGCCCGTCGACCGGACCGCCGACGAGGCCGGCTGGCTGGCGGCGGCCGCCGCGGACGTCCCGATCGTCACGCAGTGGGACGACGGCGAGCACCAGGGCGTGGAGCCCGGCACCGTGCCGACCAGCTCGGCATCGCAGCCGTCGCTGGTCGCCTCGATGCTGGACGACCTCCAGGCCGAGCCGGGGATGCGGGTGCTGGAGCAGGGCACCGGCACCGGCTGGAACGCCGCCCTGCTGAGCCACCGGCTCGGCGACGCGAACGTGACCACCGTCGAGATCGACGCCGCCGTGTCCGCCCGGGCCCGCGCCGCCCTGCACGCCGCCAGCTACCGCCCGACCGTCGTCTGCGCCGACGGCGCGCTCGGCTGGAAGGACGGGGCCCCGTACGACCGGATCACCGCGACCTACGGGCTGCGCGAGATCCCGCAGGCGTGGATCGAGCAGACCCGGCCCGGCGGGTTGATCCTGGCGCCGTTCGGCACCCACTACTCCAACGCCGACGCCCTGGTCCGCCTCACCGTGGCCGGCGATGGCACCGCGTCCGGCCCGTTCCTCCAGCCGGTCGAGTTCATGAAGATGCGCTCCCAGCGCCTGCGCTGGCCCCAGAACCCGCCGAACGGCGGCACCGTAGCCGAGTCCACCACCACCGCGGCGCTGCCCGCGCACGGCAAGTTCGACCCGTTCCCGCTCGCCGCTGGCCTGCGTCTTGGCGATGTCGTCCACGCGATCCAGCCGCACGAGGACGGCGCCCGCACCCTGTGGCTCTACTCCCTCACTGTCCCGGCCTGGGCCGCCGCGACCTTCCGCGACGGCGAGAACGAGCACCAGGTCCGCCAGTACGGCGGCCGCCGCCTCTGGAACGAGTTCGAGCAGACCCTCACCTGGTGGCACCGGGCGGGCGAGCCCGGCGTCGACCGGCTCGGCCTCACCGTCACCCCGCACGGCTGGCACGCCTGGCTGGGCGACCCCGCACAGACGATCTGACCCCGCGCGACTCCCCACTCGTGGCCGGGATCGGTTCGGTTCGCCTGCTGGAGCCGATCGCGCACGCGAGCGCTGCGGCTGCGCCATCATCGGGGCGGTGAACACGGTGATGAGCGACCGGGATGGCGCGGCGGGCGATGTGCCGGTGCGGGTGTGCGCGGTGCTGGTCGACCCTGGCAGCAGGGTCTGTGTGATCCGCCGTCACCGGCCCGGCGGCGCGCAGCACACGCTCCCGGGCGGGCTGGTGGCCGAGGGAGAGCAGCCCGCCGCGGCACTGCGGCGCGAACTTCGTGAGGAACTCGGCCTGGCCGTCGACGACGTCGGCCTGGTGCCGCGGTTCGAGCAGCACCAGGAAACCCGTCGCCGGGGAGAGGCACGGCTGTTCCGCCGCCGCCACTTCGTCTTCGTCGTCCACCTGTCGAAGCCGCTCGCCGAGGACGTCGCCCTGGTCGAGCTGGACGCCGAGGACGACTCCGAAGTGCTCTGGCTGCCCCCGGCCGACCTTGCCGGAGCGCACCTCTACCCAGCCCTCGGCGAGCGCCTGGTCGACGCCGCCGCCACCCAGGCCGCGCCCACGGTCCCCGGACCGGTCCTGCTGGCGCCGATGACGGACGCCAGCTACCAGTGGCGCTGAACTCCCGCGCGCTGTCGGCCAGCGGTGCCACGCTGGCCTGATGGACGAGCACGACAAGCAGTTGCTGCGCGGCCGGGTCTACGGCGCCGAACCCGGCGAGGACACCGGCCCCGAGCCGGAACGCGAGTACCGGGAGCTGGTGGGCGGCCCGCTGGACGTCACCGGCTGGGCCCCGGACGAGCTGGAGTGCGGGGCCGCACTGATCACGCCGCTGGGCCGCTACGGCGCCGGCGGCCGCGCCCACTACGAGCCGCGCCCCGGCGACCCGCTCCTCTGGGACTGGGAGGGCGACTCGGCGTAGCCGCGGCCGAGGGCCGCTCCTACCAACAAGGGCGGGAGGAGGGCCTCAGCACGCCCTCCCCGCCCCCGTCCTGGCGGGAGGTCGGCATTATCGGACGTTGAAATTGCCGTGCTCAGGTGAGAGGTGCCCCTGTTCGACCAGGTCTCGGCGCGGTCCTGTCCGCTGCGCGCTGAGACCCCGGAAGGGGTGAAGACACACCTCACCCGAAGGGGCCGCGTCGTGACGCTTGCTCACTCCATCGCCCAGTTCCTCCACGCCGCACTCGCCGACCCGACCGGCCCGCAGGCCCAGCAACTGCGCGACGCCGTCGACCTTGCCCGCGCCGGCCTCAGCGGTGCCCGCCGCGTCCGCGCCTACCTCCAGCTGCGCGCGGCCATCCGCCCGGCGCCCACCACCGCGCCCGTGCCGCAGGCCCGGCCCTGCACCGAAGCCCCGGCCCTGCCAGCCGACCGGACCCGCCGCACGGCTGTGGTGCGCCCTGCCCGGCGCCGCACCCACTGCTGCTGTTGCTGCCGCCGCTGAGCGAACCGCCCCGCCCGCTGTCCCGGACCAGCCCCGCGCCCTGCCGCGTCGGACTGGCGGGACCGGGGAGGGCGGCAGGCCGCAGAGGGCCGGGACGGACGAAGGAAGTGCGCCGACGGTAGGTCAGACTGTCTCCATGAGTCCCGACCGCCGCCCCCTGGGGCTGGCCTTCTCCGAGCCCGTCGTCGACCAGACTCTCCCGGCTGGCGAGCGCCCGATCCCGCTGCCCGCCGAACGCTCGCCGTTCCTGGAGCCGGACACCGACATCACCGCCCCGTCGACGGCCCGGCACACGCCCGCCCAGCGGGCCTGAACCCTGCTCTTACCACCTCCGGAGCGGCAAAAGGCGGTGCGCGCCGCAGGCAATGGGGAGCGGCGCGCACCGCCCCGATCCTCTCCCATCCGTCCGGCCCACTCCGACGGGGCCCGCGAGTTGGTGGCCGAGGGCCGCTCCGGTGAACCCGGCTCGGACACGGACCCCGCCAGCCGCGCCCCGGACGGCCCGCGGATACCCTCCGGACGTGACCCCCTCCGAGCTGCAGAATGCCCTGATCAGCCTCTTGCCCACTGCGGTGCCCGGCATCGAGGCGGCCGAGCCCTGGCCCGCCCGCCCGTACGGCCTCGCGGTCACCGCGAAGGACGCCGGCACCGTCTACTGGACCGTCACCGGCGCGTCCAACACCGCCCCGGCCGCTGCCGACGGCGAGCACCTGGCCGAGCAGCCGGCACCCGATCTGCCCGGCGACGGGAAGGCCCAGGTCGCCGAGATCGAGCAGGCCCTGCTGTCCGCGCTGGCCGCCAGTTCGGAGAAGGACACCTTCGTCCGCGCCGAGCGCTACAGCACCCGGCCCGTCCCGCCGGGGTTCCGGTACGGGGTGACGGTCGACTGCCGCGACGGGTGGAGGTTGTTCGCCACCTGCGTAGGTACCGCCCGCAGAGGCGAGAAGCTCGCTGACCACCGGTACTACAAGCCCGACGAGACGGTGTAGCAGCGATCAACCCGGGCATCTCCGCGGCCGTAGAGACGGCCTGCAGAGGTGGAGTAGAAGTTCTACCTCTGCAAAATGTGATTGAGATCACGCGGTTGGGAAATAGGCCAGTTCAAAGGGCCCAACCAGTTCCAAACGGGTCCTTCCGGCGCGGCCAGCGCGACACCGAGCAGCACCGATCGGCACGAATCCACGCAGCATTCCCGGTCGGCCGCCAGAAGTGCCATATCCTGTGATCAACCTCCTCGACCGGGCCGGGCACTCTGGCCAGGTGTCCGGACACAACTCCGGCCCGAGCGGCGAAAGCCGCGGAACGAGGAGGGAGCTCCGCTATGGACGACGAGTCCATCGAACGGACCAGCGACCGCCAAGGCGCTGGCGAACTCGGCCAACCCGGGAGCGCCGGACACCGGCCGGACACCGGTCCGAAGGAGCACCGCGAGTCCTCGCTCATCTGGGCGACCTGGGCCAACACCTTCACGGTGATGGCCATCGGGGTCGTTGAGCTGCTCATTAAGTAGCCCCAGAGACACGAGAAGCCTGGAACTAGGCAAGTTCCAGGCTTTCGCGGTGATGACACGAGACGGGCCACTCTTGCTTCGCGGGCGGGGGTGGTCCGTCTCGCTATTTACGAAGCATCAGAACATGTGCAAAACGATTCGGTAGCTCCGCAGAAGCCACTGTAACAGTGGAACCTGAGAAGAACTAACGATCCCGGACGTTAGTTGCAGAAGGTTGGAACAACTAACAAGCCCTGCAGCTTAACAAGCGGATCTTCCAAAGCAACTTCATCCGGGCAATGACATCGCCGGAGAACATGAGTGAAGACTGCTGCTCTTTCGAACCCGGCTCACGGCAGGCGGGCGAGACCGAATCGACGATCACTCCTTCGAGGCGACTCCCCACGACGAAGCCGGGGAACATCCCGGTCGTGACGCACACCGAGACGAACACCAACCAGAGCGCCGCACGATTCGAACCCGGTACCACCGTGGTGCGACGCGACGTCCACGCGGGGCGGGTGTGGACGGCGAAGCCGCACCGGGTGGTCGCCGACACCGGGCACGTGCTGACCCTGGCCTGCTGGCCCGGCATCGAGAGCCTCGCCCCGACGACCTGGATCGAGTCCCTGCGCACCGGCAGCGACGCCGTCCGGGAGCAGGGCCTGGACCACCTCGCCGCCGGTACCTGGACGCTCGGCCCCCACCGCTGGGAGCGCACCGCGGTCCTCTCCCACTACCTGGCGGGGGAGTGGTTCTCCCTCCACTGCTTCCAGGACGCCGACAGCGGCGACCCGATCAGCTGGTACGTCAACTTCGAGATGCCGTACCGCCGCCGCCCGGGCGGGATCGACACCATGGACCTAGCCCTCGACCTGGTCGTCACCCCCGACCTCTCGGGCCACCTCTGGAAGGACCGCGAGGAGTACGGCCGGCTGCGCCGCCTCGGCGTGGTCGACGACTTCCTCGCCCGCCAGGTCGACGCCGCGTGCGGCCGCGCCCTCCGGATGTTCGACGACCGCGCGGGACTGTTCGCCACCGGCTGGCCCGCCTGGGCGCCGGAGGCGACGTGGCCGCTGCCGGTGCTGCCGGACGGGGTCGGCCAGGAGGCCGAGCTGCTGGTGCCCTACCGGCTGTAGAGGGGGCCGGAGTTCGGGCAGCCGGGACGGCAGGTGCTCGGCGGTGTTCGGCGAGAACGATCCGCTGCGGGAAATGCGGTCGAAGTGGTGACAGCGGGCGGAATCGGGTCTACGGTCGCCTGCACACAACCCATCGGCACCACGGGGAGGAGCACTGCTGTGCCGCACGACGACAGCAGTTGGGGCGGGCTGACCGACAGCACCTGGGGCGGCGCCGTCCCGGCTTCGGACGCCTGCTGGGGTTTCCTGGTGCCGGACACCAACTGGGGCGGCTGACGGTGCCCGCCGATATCCATTGGGGCGGCTTCGCCCGCGACAGCGGCTGGAACTGACCTCCCCTCACGAACCCGCCCCGGTAGGACTCCCACACACCTGCCGGGGTACTGCGGCCGGTGGAGCAGCGCCCGGCCGACCGGCCCCGGCTCCCGACCCGTACCCCCGCCGGGTCGGGAGCCGGGGCCGCCTCCGTTCCAGCCGCCCGGCAAGCCGGCGGACGCGGTTCCGACCCGGTCGCGAGCGCTGCCGTTGCCGATCGACCGCCCGCTCGTTGGAACCGTCGAACGCCCCGACCAGGGCGCGCGGCTGCGCCTGCTCCACGCTGCCCGGCATGTACACCCCCGCGGCCGGGCCCAGCATGGTGAAGCCCCCGGGCGGCCGGCCCGTACGCCCCGGCCGCCTGGCGTCCCACCCGCCGCAGTCTTCCCCGTCGGCGCGGTCGAGGGTGGTGCCGTCGTTCCTCGGGTCAACCTGCCGCGGCCGGCCTTGTGGAGCCCGGGGACTTACGGATGCGCTATGTTGTGGCCGCGGCAGGCGCGCCTGCCGGACTCCCGGCCGGACAGCTCCCACGCCCCGGACCTGGACAAGGGTCACGGACTCGCGCGGCAGAACCTGCACTTGTTGATCCTGACCGCCTTGCTGCGGCGCGGGCGTGGGCGTGCCGTGGAAGGAAGCGTGTCATGACCCAGGACCGCAAGCGCAAGCAGGCCGTTCGCGCCCGCCAGCAGCACACCGGCCGCCGCTACACAGTCCTTTCCCGCGAGGACGCCGCCCGGCACCGGCAGGTCGGGGAGGACTTCTCGCTCGGCGAGCTGCTGGCGGAGTGCACCTCCGCCCCCGTGACCGTCCCGGCCTGGTTCAAGGCCATCCCCGACAGCTACGAGCCGTCCTGGGAGCCGCCGAAGGCGTTCTTCTCGAAGCTGCTGGGCGTCGACGTTCCCCACGGCACCGTCCTGGAGCTCGCCGGCCAGCTGGCCCAACTCGGCCTGGACACCAGGTGCCGGGTGGAGAGTTCGGACCCGGACCACCGGGTGGTGGTGGCCACCGAGGGCCGACGCTTCGACCTGTGCCTGACCCAGGAGCTGCTCAACGAGTGCTGCCGCCAACTGGCCTGCCTCCGGCGGCCCTTCGGGGACGACATCCCCTGGTGCGACGAGCACGTGCGCCAGCGCAGCCTGCCCGAGCTGCTCCAGATGGCCGACCAGCTCGGCTACACGACCAGGCAGGAAGCCGACTACGAGCCGGAGCGCTGCGGCGGCGGGCCCGGCGCCGACCTCCTGGTGCAGGCCGCCGTTGCCTATGCCGGGTCCGGACAGGTGATCACGAACCTCATCAGCTCCGGCTTCGACGACCCGGACAGCGCTGCGGAGTGGAGCAGCGACGACACACTGGAGATGCGGCTTCGCTACGCGATCGACCGCGAACGCCTGCGTCTTCGGAAGGTCGCCGAAGCAGAAGCCGCGCGGATCCGGCGGGCCACCGACGCCTGTCCTACCTGCGGGGCCAAGCCGACACCGGGGCCCCACCCGACCAACTACCCGCCGCAGTACTGCTCGCTGCGCTGCGCCCCGAAGCCGGTGCCGGCCAGCACGGCGGCGTGGTCGACGCGGTCGTAGAAGCAAACCGGCCCGGCCGCCGAGATGGCGGCCGGGCCGGGGAACGGGCTGGCTGGTGGCGTCGATCGTCAGAACCGGCCAGGCTGGTGGTGCTTGCTCATGGACTGCTGGAGCGGGCCGCCTTCGCGGGTGAAGACCATCTCGTAGCACAGGTCGATCTGCTTGCTGTTCTGTCCGCGGACAGTCGCCGTGGGAACTGCCTGGTAGCCGGTCTCGCTGCCGATCGCGGCGACGTGTCGCGGGCCGATCGGCAGGAACAGGCAGTGGGCATCGACGAGGTCGACGCCGAACCGATCAGGGGTGCCGGGCTGGTGCGAGTGCTGGACGGTGACGGTGGGCACGTCGCTGATGAGGAACTCGGCGTTGGCCTGCTCGGGCACGAAGATCGAGACCGAGCCGGTCCTCACCCAGTTCCTGGTGAACTCGAACAGCTGCTCCGCGGCGACCCTGAACAGCTGGTCATCGTCGGGCAGCTCGCCAGTGTGCCCGAGGTCGGTGAACGCGTGGTCCAAGGCCGGCCGGTTGTCCTGGAGCCAGTCCCGGAACTGCCGGTGCTGGCGGTTGTTCCGGACGTGGTGCAACGCGACCAGGTCCTTGAGGGCCTCCACCAAGTCGGGGTGGTCAAACAGCGTGCCATCCGCGACCGCCTTCCTGATCGCGTTGACCTTGTACTCAGTCTTCTCCCACAGCCGCTCGAGGGAGCCGGAGCCGAACACGACCCAGTCCGTACGAAATCCGGCCCGCTTGGCGGGGCGCAGGCTGAGCTGGTGGATCGAGCCCTTGTCGCCGATCCGGAACGGGCGCAGGGAACGCCGCCCACCCTTGGGCTCCTTGACTGCCCAAGCCTCGAGGAGCACGCGGGCGACGAGGTGCTGATCGGGCCTCGGCGGGACCGGGTCCTGCTTGAGCTCGTCGATGCGCCGCAGGAACTCTGCCGCGACGGCCCGGGCGTTGAAGTGGAAGGCGACGGGGGCGGATGGGCCGCGCTGGGGCGGCACTGCATCATGCATGTCTATATGCTGACAGATCTGACATGTGACTAGGAAATGGATATTTCGTACCAGTTGGCCACTGCGCCGAACGGGTGAGACCCGTCGGTGCCGCCTGTCACCGTGGCGACGGAAAGTCAGATTCCGTCACTGGAGGCGAGTGTGGACTACCGCCGGATGTCACCCGAGGCGAAGGCCACGTTCTTGGCAGAACGCCCGCGGTGCGAGGTGTGCGGCCAGCCGTCGCTAGTGCTCTGACCGAGAAGGTTCGCCGGGGTGAGTGCGATCAGTCGGATCGGGCTGCTTGCCACGTCCACGAGGTTCGGCGGGAAAGACCCT